>DATKFB010000047.1:0-8359 GCA_035544435.1 Polyangia bacterium | reverse complement strand
GAGCTCAACAGTGTTTTTGCTGTTTCCATGACGACGCTCGCGAGACTTTCGAGAATCGTGCCAAGCCCCGACGGTGGCGGAAGGCCGGGGCTCTCGGGCGTCGCTCGCGCGGAGCTCGGTACTGGATTGCTACCGATCGGTAACCGAGTTACGTGGCCGTGCCCTCGCGGTCCCGTCGAAGGCTAGGGCGACGATCCGGGAACAGCACCGCCCGTCGCGCGCTCGGCGGCGTCGGCCGAGCCCGCCGCGCCCACGGGAAGGGCGCTCGGGCGCTCGCTCTTGGGCGGAGGTCTCTGCCCCGGCGCGCGCGCCCCCGCGCTCTTTCCCACCGGTGATTCGTGCTCGAGGGTGGCGTTGATCTCGCCCCCCATGAGGTAGATGAGCCCCAGGATGTAGAACCAGGTCATGAGCACGACCACGCCGCCGATCGAGCCGTACGCGAGGTCGTAGCTGCCGAAGCGGGCGGCGTACTGGCCGAAGCCCCAGCTCGCGCCGAGGGCCGCGAGCGTCGCGATCACGGAGCCGGGCGTGATGAACTTGAACTCCTGCTCGACGTCGGGAAGAAGGTAGTAGCCGAGGGCGGCCATGAGCATCGTCAGCGAGATCGTCACCGGCCAGCGCGCCCAGCGCCAGGCGTCGACGTAGAGCGTGCCAACGCCGAGGTGGCGGGACAGCCAGAATCCGAGGTCGCCGCCGATCACCGCGGCGCCGACGCTGACGAGCACGAGCAGGGCCCCGCCGATGGTGACGCCGAAGGCGATACCTTGGGTCTTCCATATCGGCCGCGACTCCTTGACGTCGTAGGAGAGGTTGAGCGCGGCTCGCACGGCGTCGACGCCCCGGGACGCCGAGTACAGCGTCGCGACGAGGCCGAGCGTCAAAAGCTTCGGATGTCCGCCCACGCCTTGGAGGTGGCTGTCGACGATCTTCATGGCCTCCCCGGGCAGGACGTCCCTGGCGGCCTCGAGGATCCTCTGCATCGACGGGTTGAAGACGGGCAGGTAGGCCGTCAACGCCACGAGCACGAAGAGAAACGGAAACAGCGAGAAGAAGAAATAGAAGCTGAGCGTCGCGGCGCTGCTCGAGACCGCGTGGTCGAAATATTTCTCATAGAGGAGCTTACCGAGCCGCGAAAGGGGCAGCCGCCCTCCGCCGACGAGAGGGAGGCGCCAGCGGGCGCGGGAATGGGGGGGGGCGGCGGTGGCGGTCACGGGCCGAAGCATGGGAACGCCCGCGCGCGCCGCCAAGTGAGGTCTTGTACATGCGGTGGTCATGCTTATCTTTTCCGTCGAGGGGAGGGGCTCCATGAAAGAAATATTTCTCGCTGGTCGCATCCTGCTCGGGGGGTTCTTCGTGCTGAGCGGCGCGCACCACTTCACGAGCGCGACAGCCATGGCCGAGCAGGTCGCGCGTCACGGCATCCCCTTGCCCATGGCGGCCGTGCTCGTGGCGGGCCTGCTTCTCATCGTGGGCGGCGTGACGCTCCTCCTCGGGGTCGCGCCTCGCATCGGTGTCGCGGCGCTGGCGTTGTTCCTCGTGCCCGTGACGCTGACGATGCATGCGTTCTGGCACGAGGAAGGCATGCGACGCGCCATCGATCTCGTCAACTTCATGAAGAACTTCGGATTGCTCGGCGCCGTTATGATGTTGGTCGCGGTCCCCGAGCCATGGCCTTACAGCGTCCACGTGCGCGGGTACCTGCGCCGCCACGCGAGCGTGTAGGAGGAATCCCATGAAGCGCATCCATGCCATCGCCTTCGCAGCCGTCAGCGCCTTCTCACTACTCGTCGGGCCGGGGGCGCACGCGGCGCCGCCGCTGGCGCCGCCCCCGGTGGCGCCTCCCACCGTCGCGGGCGGCGACAAGCTGACCCTTCAAGAGCTCCATCAGGCCAATCAGACCGCCATCCAGATGGCCCGCCTGGCGTTGACCAAGGGCTCGACGCGCTCCGTGCGGGATTACGCCCGCAAGCTCATCGACGAGCACACGCTGGCCGATCGAAAGCTCGACGACTACCTGCGCAGGCGCGGCTCCGACCTCGCGGCGCTCGGCTCGACGACAAGCGCGGATGCGGACCACGAGCTGCTCGCGACGAAGTCGGGGCTGGATTTCGACCGCGCCTTCGCCGAGCAAATGGTGCGTGATCACCAAACCGTCCTCGATCGACTTTCGAGCGCGGTGCTCGAGACGTCCGACGACGTCCTCCGTCTCCTCTACGAGCAGTTGACGACGACGGAGCGCGCCCACAAGCACGTCGCAGAAATTCTCCTGGCCGCCACGGCCCGAAGCTGAGGAAGCCCGAAGGTCCAACATGCCTACCTACACGCTGCCCGAGCTCGCCTACGATTTCGGGGCGCTCGAGCCTCACATCTCCGGGCGCATCCTTGAGCTCCATCACCGCAAGCATCACGCGGCCTATGTCAAGGGCGCGAATGAGACGCTCGAGCGCCTCAGCGAGGCCCGGGCCAAGCCCGAGATCGACGTCCGCGCGCTGCCAGCGCTCGAACGTGCGCTGGCGTTCAACGTGTCCGGTCACGTTCTGCACTCGCTGTTCTGGAAGAATCTCGCGCCCAAGGCGGGCGGTCGCCCCGAGGGTGCGCTCAAGGAGGCGATCGAACGAGACTTCGGCGGCTTCGACGCCTTTCGCCGACAGCTCACCGAGACCGCCGCTACGCTCATGGGCTCGGGCTGGGCCGCGCTCGGCTGGGAGCCGGTGGGGCGGCGGCTGATCGTGTCTCAGATCTACGATCACCAATCGAACGCCGCTCAGGGCAGCTCGCCGCTCCTCGTTCTCGACGCCTGGGAGCACGCCTACTACCTGCAGTACGAGAATCGCAAGGCCGAGTTCTTCGAAGCCGTCTGGAACCTATGGAACTGGCCGGACGTCAGCCGCCGGTTCGAAGCGGCGCGTGCTGCCGTCGCCGAGGGTCCGGCGGCAGTGCTTCGCTCCTCCTGAGGCGCCGCGCTCGGAAAGATGGCGCGTCGCTCGACCGCGCGATCGACCGACGCGCCCCTCCGTTCACGGAGAGCTTCTCGTTCCAGTCCCCCCGCGAACGACGTGCAGGACGAGGCTGATCACGGCAAGGATGATGAGGACGTGGATCGCGGCCGACGCCACGTGGAAGACCGTGAAGCCGAGCAACCACGCGATTCCGAGGATGATGGCGAGAAGAATGAACATGACGACCTCCTAACGGAGAACCTAGGGACGTGACGTCAGTAGTCAATCGGACGTCGGTCACGCACTCAGGTTCGGTCCCGATATGAGGACGCGCGGTGGGGACACGCCTCGTTACTCGTCTGCGACAGACGGCGATCGTCAACGACACCGTCCGGTAACGTTCGGCGTTGGGAGTTCGGAAAAAGACGAGTGAGAGCGCGTCTCGGCCGAATGGCTCAAGCATTGCTTGAGAGCGTCGCATGCCAAGTACCGCCCACTTGAGAGTCAGCGAGAGTCGCTCGTCCGCGCGGCACCGCGCGCATCGAACGCCGAAGGCCCCGCAGACGCCGCAACTTCGAACGGAGTTCCGAGCGCAACTCCGACCGCAACTCCGACCGATCGAAGACTGGGAGGAGCCAAAGCCGAGCAGCGCGCGCGTACGCGCCGTCGTTCCGGAGCGTCCCGACAGTCCTTCGAAGAAAATGATGACCTACTTCCAGGAACTCCGGAGGCATCCGCTCCTGACGCGCGAAGAAGAGCAGCGCATCGCGCTCGAGCTCGCCGCGACAGGCGACCAGAAGCTCGCGCGTCGCCTCGTGACGGCGAACCTGCGCCTCGTCGTGAAGATCGCCCTCGAGTATCGGACGGCACGCCACAACCTGCTCGACCTCGTCCAAGAGGGCAACCTCGGGCTCATCCACGCCGTGCAGAAGTACGATCCCCATCGCGGCGTCAAGCTCGCGACCTACGCCTCTTGGTGGATTCGCGCTTATGTCTTGAAGTTCATCCTGTCGAACGCGCGGCTCGTGAAGCTGGGCACGACGCAGGCGCAACGCCGGCTGTTCTTCGGTCTGCGGCGCGAGAAGGCGCGCCTCGCGGGGCGAGACGGCACCGCGGTCGGCGCGCAACAGCTCGCGGCTGCCTTCTCGGTGAGCGAGCAGGAGGTCGTCGAAATGGAGCGGCGCCTGTCGGCGTACGACGCCTCGCTTGACTGGCCGACGCGCGGCGATGACGACGAGCGCACCCTCGGCGAGGGCCTGAGCGCCGCGGCGACCTTTCGTCCGGACGTCGCTGCGGAGTCGCAGGAGTTTAACGGCATTCTCGGACGCGAGGTGCGCGTCTTCCAGGAGACCCTCACGGGACGCGATGCCGAGATCTTCAACGGGCGGCTCGCCTGCGAGGACCCGACGACACTGGCCGAGATCGCCGGGCGCTTCGGCGTGAGCCGTGAGCGGGTCCGCCAGATCGAGGAGCGCCTCAAGTTGCGCCTGCAGCGTCACCTTCGGGCGTCGCTCGGCGACGCCGTCCCCGCGCCGAGCGCCGCCAAGCACGGCGCCGCCAGCGCCTGACGTCCACGCGGCCAAGCCATGAGCGCACTTATCGACTCGAGCGCGGCGCGTGCACCGCGTTGGGTGTTTCCAGCGAATGATCCGCCGACCTGGACCTTGGGCGTGGATTCGCGCAGGCTGAGGGCATGATGTTCACTCCCCCCGTCGGCAACGCGGCGCTGTTCCACAGGCGCGGCCTCATGGCGCCCGTCAACGCAGACCGCGAGGTCGGCGACGGCAGAACCGTCAAGCACCCGTCACCGTTCGCGCCACGCTTCTTCGCGGACTCGGCGACGCGCGCCGATGTCGAGCCGTTGCTGCGCGCGGGCATCATCGACGGGTTGACGACCAACCCGACGCTCCTCAAGAAGGCCGGCGCAGACTCTTGGAGCCGCGCCAAGGACATCATGCGGGAGCTCTGCGCGCTCTTCCGCCCGCACCCGGTCTCGCTCGAGCTCACGGCCCTCGATGAGGAGGGCATGGTGAGGCAATCCGCCGAGCTGGCGGCGCTCGGCGACAACGCCATCATCAAGGTGCCCGTGGGCGGCTACCGCGCCGTCAATCCCGAGGCCGATCCCTACACGGGGCTGAAGGTCATCCGGCGCCTCTGGGAGCAAGGCATCCGCGTCAACACGACGCTCGTGTTCAACACGGCGCAGGCTCTGTGGGCGGCCAACGCGGGCGCGGTCTACGTCAGTCCCTTCCTGGGCCGGCTCGCCGACTACGCATATTCGCACGACGACCCGCGGCGGTCGCCCGGAAACTCGCTCTATTGGGCCGAGGATCGCGCGAAGAGCACCGGTACCGAGGCCATGCACAACACGGCCTACGTCGCCACGGGTGGACCGGTCAAGGACGCGGGCGCGCGGCTCATCTTCGAGATCGCGACCGTGTTCGCGAACTACCGCATCACGACGGAGATCCTCGCGGCCAGCATCCGCAATCCGGTCCAGATGATGGATTGCCTCGTCGCGGGCGCCGACATCCTTACGGTGCCGGCCGGCGTGCTCGGCACGGTGGCCGATCACCCGCTCAGCGACGAGGGCATGAAGGCCTTCGCCAAGGACGCGCAGGCCTTTACGCGCTGAGCGTCTTTCGCGGGCTCAGCGCCGGCGGCTTTTGTGCTCAGCGCCTGCGGCGTTTGTATTCATTGATGAGTCCACGCGTCGAGGCGTCGTGGGTCGTGATCTCGCCGGGCGCCTCGAGCTCCGGGAGGATGGCACCCGCGAGCTTCTTGCCGAGCTCGACGCCCCACTGATCGAACGAATTCACGTTCCAGATCACGCCTTGAACGAAGATCTTGTGCTCGTAGAGCGCGATGAGACCGCCCAGCGTCCTCGGATCGAGCTTCTGATAGAGGAGCGAGTTCGTGGGACGGTTGCCCGGGAACACCTTGTGCGGCAGCAGCGCCTCGAGGCGCTCGGCCGTCAGCCCCTGCGCCGTCAGCTCCTGGCGCGCCTCGCTCTCGTCGAGGCCCCTCATGAGAGCTTCCGGCTGCGCGAAGAAGTTCGCGAGGAGCAGCTCGTGGTGGCGGCCGAGCCGGTTGTGGGTCTCGACGGCCGCGAGGAAGTCGCAGGGCACGAGCTTCGTGCCTTGGTGGATGAGCTGATAGAACGCGTGCTGGCCGTTCGTGCCCGGCTCGCCCCAGATGACGGGGCCGGTCTGACAATCGACGCGACGGCCCTCGCGCGTGACGCTCTTGCCGTTCGACTCCATGTCGCCCTGCTGGAAATAGGCGGGGAACCGGCTGAGGTATTGGTCGTAGGGCAGGATGGCGTGCGTGGCGGCGCCGAAGAAGTTGTTGTACCAGACGCCGAGCAGCGCCAATGTGACGGGCAGGTTCTGTTCGAGGGGCGCCGTGCGGAAGTGCTCGTCCATCGCAAAAGCCCCGTCGAGAAGCTCCTCGAAGCGCTCGAAGCCTATCGCGAGCGCGATCGACAGACCGATCGACGACCACAGCGAGTAGCGGCCGCCGACCCAGTCCCAGAAGACGAACATGTTCGCCGGGTCGATGCCGAAGGCCGAGACGGCCTTGGTGTTCGTCGACAGCGCTACAAAGTGCTTGGCGACGTGGCGCTCGGCGTCCCCTTGGGCGCGCTCGAGGAACCAGGCCCGCGCCGTGTGGGCGTTGGTCATCGTCTCTTGCGTCGTGAAGGTCTTCGACGCCACGAGGAAGAGCGTCGTCTCGGGATCGATGCGCTTGAGCGCCTCGGCGATGTGCGAGCCGTCGACGTTCGAGACGAAGTGCAGCGCCAGCTCGCCGTCCGAGCGCGCGTAGGGCCGCAGCGCCTGCGTCACCATGACGGGGCCGAGATCGGAGCCGCCGATCCCGATGTTGACGACGGCGCGAATGGGCTTGCCCGTGTAGCCCGTCCAGGCGCCGCCGCGGACGGCCTCGCTGAAGGACTTCATGTGCGCGAGGGCGGCCTCGACGTCGGGCATGACGTCCTTCCCGTCGACGAGGATGGGCCGGCGGGCCCGGTTGCGCAGCGCCACGTGCAGCACGGCGCGCCCCTCGGTGAGGTTGATGGGCTCGCCCGCGAACATTCGGTCGCGCATTGCCTCGACGCCCGCCGCGCGCGCGAGCGCGCGCAGCAGCGTCATCGTCTCGTCGGTGACGCGGTTCTTCGAGTAATCGAGCAGCAGATCGCCAAAGCGCAGCGAGAAGCGCGCGAAGCGCTCGGGGTCCTTCGCGAAGAGCTCGCGCATGAGGAGCGGCTCCGTGGCGCGCTGGTGCTGCTCGAGCTGCTTCCAGATCGGCGATTCTGCGATGTTCACGGCGTTCATCTCCTCCTACCGAGGCCTACCACGGACGACGCCGCGCGTGGTAGGGAACGGGCTGGAGGTCCCGATGGCAAAGCCGCCGCGTCCGTGGATCGTGACGCGTCACGATCCGATCGAGAAGCTTGAGGACAACCTGTGGGCCGTGCAAGGAGACGTCCCCGGGATTCCCTTCAAGCGCAGGATGTTCATCGTCAAGCGGTCCGACGGCGCCTTGATGTTCTTCGGGTCCGCGGTTCCACTCGAGGAGGATCTGCTCGCGGAGATCAAGGCCTGGGGTCGCCCGGCCTTCCTCGTGCTGCCGCACGAGCAGCACATGATCGACGCGCGGGCGTTCGCCGAGAAGCTGGGCCTCGAGATCTACGGGCCCAAGGTCTGCGCGGACAAGATGCGCACGCGCGCTGAGCTCGCCGGCACGCTGGAGGACGTGCCCGCTGATGCGAACGTGCGCATCGAGCCCGTCGCGGGCGCGAAGAACGGCGAGCCAGCGATCGTCGTCACGAGCGCGGGCGGCGCGCGCACGAGTCTGCTCATCGCCGACGCGATTCAGAACAACCCCAAGGGCTCGCTCGGGCTCCTCCCGCGCCTCTGCGGATTCGCGGGCGGTCCCAAGGTCGTGCCCGTGTTCAAGATGATGTTCCTCTCCGACAAGAAGGCGCTCAAGGGCCAGCTCGAGCAATGGGCGGCGCTGCCCGGCCTCGCGCGGGTCATTCCCTGCCACGGAGACCCGGTCACGGCGAGCCCGGGGCCGGCCCTCAAGCACGCGTCGGCGTTGCTCTGACAGAGCCGAGGTGTCAGAAGCGACCGCGGAAGCCCACGGTGGGCAGGGCATAGCGCGGTGATCGGGCGGGTTGAGGTGGATAGACCAGCGCTCGTGAACCACCCGGGGAAGTCGCGGTGAATACCTCTGGGCGTAGATCGCAAACTTACAGAGAATCGTTGGGGAAAGTAGTGGTCTGAGGAGGCGCCGGTGACAAAGTGGTGTCCGGCAAAGAGTTGAAGGGGCAGAGCCGTCCGCGGTATTTCGAGGTTGCGAAGCAACGAACACCTCGGAGGATGCCCCATGACAGAGTCGCCGATCCCGGTTTCTGC
>DATKFB010000046.1:0-10999 GCA_035544435.1 Polyangia bacterium | reverse complement strand
CGTGAGCCGCGACGACGCCGTCTCCGGTTTGCCGAGCACAGCGACGAACGGGTTCGCCGCGACCTGTAGGAGCGTGATGCCCGACGCGAGCACGAAGAGCGCGCCCAGGAACATCGCATACGAACGCGCGCCGGCCGCTGGGTAGAACAGAAGGCACCCACAGGCTGCGATGAGCAGGCCGACGATGATGCCGGTCTTGTAGCCGACCTTCTTGACGATCGCGCCCGACGGCAGCGACACGACGAAGTACGCCGTGAAGAAGGCGAACTGGATCATCATCGCCTGGGCGTAGTTCAGCTCGAACACGCCCTTGAGGTGCGGAATGATGATGTCGTTGAGACAGGTCAGGAACCCCCACATGAAGAAGAGGGTCGTGAGCACCGACAGCGGCGCGAGGTAGCTCGTGTTCGTCCCCGCGGTGGACGAGGTCGCGGCGGGGGCGGCGAGGGGGGCTGGTCCGGCCATGTTGGGCTCCTCAGACGCGCCGTGTGAAACCGGCGCTGATTGGCGCGGACCATACCGTCGGGTCCCAGGGGCGTCAAACCAGACCGTAGTCAAACGCCGAGCTTGACCAAGGCCGCGCGTCCAACGCCCACGATCCTCACGGTCTTGCGGCGGCCCGCCTCGCCCCGGACGATCGACACCGCGGCACGGCGCACGCCGAACGCCTCGGCGACGGCCTCGATCACGGCGTCGTTGGCCTTACCATCGACGGGCGGCGCCGTCACCGAGACGCGCAGCCGATCGCCGACGGCGGGCCCGACGCCCGCGCGCGACGCCCGCGGTTGAACGAGGACGTCGACGATCAGCGCGCCATCGACCTCGCGCGCGACGACGGACGACATCGACCCGACTACTCCGAACGTCGCGGCGACTTCGAACGTCGCGGCGACTTCGGACGTCGCGATCGCTTCGAAGGCGCCACCCGCTTCGTCGCGGCGTCACCGACGCCCTCGCGGGTCGCCTTGCCCTCGAAGCGCGGCTTCTGCGGGTGGCGCTTGTACACGAGCACGATGCGTCCGAGCAGCTGCACGACCTGCGTGCCGGGCTGTGCACCGAGCTCGTCGGCGACGGCGAACCGATCGACCGGGCACTCTGCCGTGATACGCACCTTGACGAGCTCGTGATCGAACAACGTCCGGGCGACCTGCGCGAGCACCCCTCGAGTGACGCCGCCCTTGCCGATGTGGACGAGAGGGCGGAGCGAGTGACCGTGCGCGCGCAAGGCGGCGCGTAGGTCTCCCGTGGGCATGAGGGCGCGTTTTCTCGAGGTCGTCGCGGGCGTGCTCAAAGGACAGCTCCGCGGCGCAGGCTGGCGGATGCGGGCGCCTTCGTCAACCCCGCACCTTCTGAGACGCGGTATGAGTGAGCGCAGCGCCCCGTTCTATGCGCTACGCGATCGCCGGCTGCCGCCGCGAGGAGCCGATGACGGTCGTGCCGTCGGGCAGGACGACGTTGAGCTCGAGGACCTCGGTGTCGCCGTTACGCTCGACGTTCACGGTGACGTTCGCGAGATCGATGGTCTCGTAGCGCGCCAGCACGGCGAGCAGCTCCTGCTGGAGCTGCGGCAGGTAGTCGGGCGTCTTGCGCCCACCCGTGTGCTCGCGCGCCACGATGATCGAAAGGCGATCCTTGGCGAGCGATGCCGACTTGGGCGGCCTGCGGAAATAATCGAGTAGCTTCATGTTGACCTCACCCGAACAGCCGGCCGAAGAACCCGCGACGCTCCTCGTCGATGAACCGATGCTCGCGCTCTTGCCCCAAGAATCGATAGACGACGTCGAGGTACGCCTGCGAGACGTCGGTCGTCTCGTCGAGGATCGCGGGCGTGCCCTTGTTGGACGACTGCAGCACGGCCTTCGACTCGGGGATGACGCCGAGGAGCGGGATACCCAACAGCTCGAGCACGTCGGCGACGCTCAGCATCTCGCCGCGCTTCACCATGGCCGGCGAGTAGCGCGTCAGCAACAAGTGCGGGTGGATGGGCGGGGCGCCGACCTGCGCGCGGCTCGTCTTGGCGGCCAGGAGCCCCAACACGCGGTCCGAGTCGCGCACCGACGACACCTCGGGGTTCGTGACGACGATGGCCTCGTCGGCGTAGTACATGGCCATCTGCGCGCCGCGCTCGATGCCGGCCGGCGAGTCGCAGATGATGTACTCGAAGCCCATTTGTTTGAGCTCCTCAATGACGCGGCCCACGCCCTCCGGATCGAGGGCGTCCTTGTCGCGCGTCTGCGACGCCGGGAGGACGTGCAGCGTGTCGATGCGCTTGTCGCGGATGAGCGCCTGGTTGAGCTTGGCCTCGCCGCGGATGACGTTGACGAAATCGTAGACGACGCGGCGCTCGCACCCCATGACGAGGTCGAGGTTGCGCAGCCCGACGTCGAAGTCGATGGCGACGGTCTTCTTGCCTGCCATCGCGATCCCCGTGGCGACGTTGGCGCTCGTGGTGGTCTTGCCCACCCCGCCCTTGCCGGATGTGACGACGACGACTTTGGACACTGCGGGCCTCCTGTTCACCACCGGCTGCGCCCGGGGTGCGATTTGCGATCTTGGCTTCTCATTCAAGGCGCGTTGTGCCTTCTCTCCAAATTTTTTGGCCAACTTTTTGGCGACGCGGGCCCTCATAGCGGCGCGATCCGGCACTCGCCGGCCTCGAGATAGATCTGGGCGGGCTTGCCACGCCGGCTCTCGGGGATCTCGTCGGGCATCATGTAGGCGCCCGAGATCGCGACCAGCTCCGCCTCGAGCTTCTGGCAAAAGATCCGCGCGCCCAGCAGGCCCTGCGCGCCCGCGACGGCGCGGCCGCGGAGAGGCGCGTAGATGTGGACGTGCCCGTCCGCGATGACCTGAGCGCCCGGGTTGACGGACGCGAGCACGACGAGGTCGTTGTTCTGCGCGTAGATGACCTGGCCGCTGCGCACGGGCTGGGTCACGACGACGGGGCCGCCGTGCGCCGTCGGGGGCGCGGCCGACCGCGCGAGCGCCGGCGCGGCGCGCTCGAGTGCCACGGCCGCGGACGGCTCGACCTCGGGCGGGTCGTCGGCGCCGCCGCGCTCGGCGACGCGGGGCGCCGCCTGCGGCTGCAAGATACCGAGCCCGGCCGCGATCGCCGCGGCGCGCAGCCCGTCCGGCACGTTCGAGACGGCGACCGGCACGAGCTTGCAGAGCTTGAGGACCCGCACGAGCTCCGCGAAGGGGAGCGCGGCCGCCTCGTCGCCGAGGGCGCCGAGGTCGAGCAGCACGGGCGCGTCGACGAAGAGCTGCGGGAGCTGCGCGATCTTGACGCGCAGCTGCCGCTCGACGAGCGCGACGTCGGTCGCGCGCAGCCGCAGGACCGTGAGGGGCGCCATCGTGCCCTTGAGATCGAACGCCACGACGCGCTTGTTCGCCGTCGGGGCGCGGGAGTCGGGGGGGGCCTCTGGCGCGGGTTGCAGCATGGTCGGGGCTCCGGGGTGTCGCCCATTGTCTGCCCCACGGACGCGGCGTCAAAAAAACGCCTCGCGCCGCCGCGCGGACGGGGCATCGCGGGCCCCACCGACCCGCGGTTCGAATTCGCGGCCCAGGCTTGCTAGATTTGACTTAGAAGTGCGCCTGTTAGCCCTTTGCCTCACGCCGCTGCTCGCCCTTTCGGCGTGCGGGAGCAGCAGCAACAGCCCGCCGCCCGAGTCGTTCTACGCCTCGTGCACGGACGTCGACGCGTCGTCCACCTGCCCCTCCAACGCCGTGACGTTCGCTGCGGTCCAGCCCATCCTCGCGCAGAGCTGCCTGCCGGCGTGCCACGACAACTCTCCTGACGCCGCCTGGCCGCTCACGGACTTCGACGACGTCCAGGCCTGGACGACCTTCATCGCCCAGGACCTCCTCGCCTGCACGATGCCGCCCGCCGCGAGCGGCAAGACGATGAGCCGCGAAGACCGCGAGACGATCCTCGACTGGATCGCCTGCTACGCCCCGCCGTGACTAAGGGAGCTGCGTCTCGCCCATTAGGAACTTGTCGACGCCGCGCGCGGCGGCGCGGCCTTCCTGGATGGCCCACACGATGAGCGACTGGCCGCGCGCCATATCGCCCGCCGCGAAGACGCCAGGCACGCTCGTCATCTTGTCGGCGTCGACGGCCACGTTCGTGCGCTCGTCGAGGCGCACGCCGAGATCGCTCAGCAAGCCCTCTTTCTCGGGACCGAGGAAGCCCATGGCGAGCAGCACGAGGTCGGCCGGCCAGCTCTTCTCGGTGCCGGCGACCTCCTTCGTCGTCATGCGTCCGTCGGGGCTCTTGACCCACTCGATCTGGACGGTGTGCAGCTCATTGACGTTGCCGGCCTTGTCGCCGACGAACCGCTTCGTGACGGTTCGGTACGCGCGCGGATCGCCGCCGTGGAGCGCTGCCGCCTCCTCCTGGCCGTAGTCCATCTTGTAGACGCGCGGCCACTGCGGCCACGGGTTGTCGGACGCGCGGTCGTCGGGCGGGCGCGGCAAGATCTCGAACTGCACGAGGCTCTTGCAGCCGTGGCGCAGCGACGTGCCCACGCAGTCGGTGCCTGTGTCGCCGCCGCCGATGACGACGACGTGCTTGCCCTTGGCGTCGATGAACTTGCCGTCGGCGAAGTTGCTGTCGAGCAAGCTCTTGCAGCTCTTGAGGAGGAATTCCATCGCGAAGTGGACGCCCTTGAGGTCGCGTCCCTCGACCGGCAAATCGCGCGCCTGCGTGGCGCCGCCCGTCAAGACGATGCCGTCGAAGCCCGCGCGCAGCTTCTCCGTCGGGTAGGTCTTGCCGATCCAGGCGTTGGTGACGAACTCGACGCCCTCCTCGGCCATGAGCTTGATGCGCCGATCGACGAGCGCCTTGTCGAGCTTCATGGGCGGGATGCCGTACATGAGCAGGCCGCCGATGCGGTCGTCGCGCTCGAACACGGTGACGCTGTGGCCCGCCTTGTTGAGCTGCGCCGCGCAGGCCAGGCCCGCCGGGCCCGAGCCGACGACGGCGACCTTCTTGCCCGTACGCCTGGCGGGCGGCTCGGCGAGGACCCAGCCCTCCTCGAAGGCCTTGTCGATGATCGCAACCTCGATGCTCTTGATCGTGACGGCCGGCTCGTTGATGCCCAGCACGCACGACCCCTCGCAGGGCGCCGGACAGACGCGCCCCGTGAACTCGGGGAAGTTGTTCGTCTTGTGCAGCCGCGCGAGCGCCTCCCGCCACTGCCCGCGGTAGACGAGATCGTTCCACTCGGGGATGAGGTTATTGATGGGGCAGCCCGAGGCCCCGCCCGGCAAGAGCGTCCCCGTGTGACAGAACGGAACGCCGCAGTCCATGCAGCGCGCGCCCTGCTCCTGCAGCTTCTTCTCGGGCAGGTGATCGTGGAACTCGTTCCAATCGCGCACGCGCAGCTTCGGGCTGCGATCGGGAGGCAGCTGCCGCTCGTATTCCATGAAACCGGTCAGCTTACCCATGTGAAAAGCTATTTCCCTCCGAGGCGCGCCAGGTCGTGCGAGTTGAGCTCAAATGCCGCCATCTCGGCCTCGGCCTGGGACATGCCCGTCTCGAGCATCTTCTTTTGCGCCTCGAGGACGCGCTTATAGTCGTGGGGCATGACGCGCACGAAGGACGGCAGGACCTGCGTCCACGCGTCGAGCAGCTCGCGCGCGCGCTTGCTGCCCGTGAGCTCGGCGTGCCGCTGCACGAGCGCGCGCAGCTGCCTCTGCTCCTCGGCGTCGTCGACCTTGCCGAGGCCCACCATCTCCTTGTTGCAGCGGGTCGCGAACGTGCCCCGCTCGTCGTCGAGGACGTAGGCGACGCCGCCCGACATGCCCGCCGCGAAGTTGCGCCCCGTGGGGCCGAGGATGACGACGCGCCCGCCCGTCATGTACTCGCAGCCGTGGTCGCCGACGCCCTCGATGACCGCCTGGGCGCCGCTGTTGCGCACGGCGAACCGCTCGCCGGCGACGCCGCGGAAGAACGCCTCGCCGCTCGTCGCGCCGTAGAGCGCGACGTTGCCGATGAGGATGTTCTCCTCGGCGGCGAAGGTCGCCTCCTTGGGCGGGTAGACGACGACCGTGCCGCCCGACAGCCCCTTGCCGACGTAGTCGTTGGCGTCGCCCTCGAGGATCATCGTCATCCCGCGCGGGACGAAGGCCGCGAAGCTCTGCCCCGCCGAGCCCTCGAACTTGAGGCGAATCGTGTCGGGCGGCAGGCCGTCGGGCCCGTACTTGCGCGTGATCTCGCTGCCCGTGATCGTGCCGACGACGCGGTTGACGTTGCGGATGGGCATCGTCGCCTCGACTTTAGTGCCGCTGTCGATCGCCGGCTTGCACAGCGGCAGGATCACGCGCATGTCGAGCGACGCCTCGAGGCCGTGGTCCTGCGCCTCAGTCTTGTAGCGCCCGACCTCGGGCCCGGCGTCGGGCTGGTAGAGGATCTTTGAGAAGTCGAGGCCCTTGGCCTTCCAATGGTCGACGGCGGGCTTCATCTCGAGGCACTCCGTGCGGCCGATCATCTCGTTGACCGTGCGGAACCCGAGCTCCGCCATGAGCTCGCGCACCTCTTGCGCGACGAAGCGCATGAAGTTCACGACTGACTCGGGCTTGCCGGAGAACTTGGCGCGCAGTTTGGGATCCTGCGTGGCCACGCCCACGGGGCACGTGTTGAGGTGGCACACGCGCATGAGGATGCAGCCCACCGTGACGAGCGGCGCCGTCGAGAAGCCGTACTCCTCGGCGCCGAGCAGCGCGGCGATGACGACGTCGCGCCCGGTCTTCATCTGGCCGTCGGTCTCGACGACGATGCGGCTGCGCAGGTTGTTGAGCACGAGCACCTGGTGCGTCTCGGCGAGTCCGAGCTCCCACGGGATGCCGGCGTGCTTGATGCTCGTGAGCGGCGACGCGCCTGTGCCACCGTCGTACCCGCTGATGAGCACCAGATCGGCGTGCGCCTTGGCGACGCCGGCCGCGATCGTGCCCACGCCCACCTCGGCCACGAGCTTGACGCTGATGCGCGCGCGCGGGTTGGCGTTCTTGAGGTCGTGGATGAGCTGCGCCAGATCCTCGATCGAGTAGATGTCGTGGTGCGGGGGCGGCGAGATCAGGCCCACGCCCGGCGTCGAGAACCGCACCTTCGCGATCCAAGGATAGACCTTCGACCCCGGCAGCTGCCCGCCCTCGCCCGGCTTCGCGCCCTGGGCCATCTTGATCTGGATCTCGTCGGCAGAGAGCAGGTACTGGCTCGTGACCCCGAAGCGGCCCGAAGCGACCTGCTTGATGGCGCTGCGGCGCGAGTCCCCGTTGGCGTCGAGCTGAAAGCGCTTCGGGTCCTCGCCGCCCTCGCCCGTGTTGCTCTTGCCGCCGATGCGGTTCATGGCGATCGCGAGCGTCTCGTGCGCTTCGCTGCTGATCGAGCCATACGACATCGCGCCCGTCTTGAAGCGCTTGACGATCGTCTCGACCGACTCGACCTCGGCGATGGGCACGGGCTTGCGGGCGGACTTGACGCGCATGAGCCCGCGCAAGGTCGCGAGGTGCGCCGCCTGATCGTCGATGAGCTTCGAGTACTCCTTGAAGACGGAGTAATTCCCCTCGCGGCAGGCGTACTGCAGCTTGTGGATGCTCTCGGGGTTGAAGAGGTGATATTCGCCGTTGCGCCGGTACTGGTACTGCCCGCCCGGATCGAGCGTGGGCGACGGCATGGGGCGATCGGGGAAGGCGCGCGCGTGGCGCTGGCGCACCTCCTCGGCGACCTCGTCGATGCCGATGCCGCCCACGCGCGAGGCCGTCCACGTGAAGTACTCGTCGACGAACGCCGAGCTCAAGCCCACGGCCTCGAAGACCTGCGCGCCGTGATAGCTCTGGATGGTCGAGATGCCCATCTTCGAGCACACCTTGACGATGCCCTTGTTGACCGCCTTGACGTACTTCTGCTCGGCGCGATCGGCGTCGCCGCCCGGGAGCATGCCCTGGCGAATGAGGTCGTGAATGCTCTCGAAGGCGAGGTACGGGTTCATGGCGCTCGCGCCGTAGCCGAGCAGCAGCGCGAAGTGGTGCACCTCGCGCGGCTCGCCGCTCTCGACGACCAGGCCGACGCGCGTGCGCGTGCCCTCGCGCAGGAGGTGATGTTGAACCGCGGCCACCGCCAACAGTGACGGGATGGGCGCGCGCTCGGCGTCGTGGCCGCGGTCGGAGATGATGATGATGTTGTTGCCGTCGGCGATGGCCTGCGAGGCCGCGCGCCGCAGCTCCGCGACGCCGGCCTCGAGCCCGCGCCCGCCCGCCTTGACATCGTAGAGCATCGGCAAGGTCACGCTCTTGAACCCGTGCGACCCGTTCTTGCCCGAGAGGTTCCGCAGCTTCTCGAGCTCCTCGTTGCGAAGCACGGGGGTGGGCAGCTCGATCTGCCGCGCCGACTCGGGCGTGGGCTCGAGCAGGTTGCCCTCGGGGCCGATCGACGTGTCGACCGCCATGATGATCTCCTCGCGGATGGCGTCGACCGGCGGGTTCGTCACCTGCGCGAAGAGCTGCTTGAAGTAATTGAAGAGGAGCTGCGGCTTGTTCGACAGCACGGCGAGCGGCGTGTCGGTGCCCATCGAGCCCGTGGCCTCGACGCCGTCGGTGGCCATGGGACCGACGAGGACCTTCATGTCCTCGGTCGTGTAGCCGAAGGCCTCCTGCCGGCGGCGCACGGTCTCGTGGTCGGGCTCGATGACGACGGGCGGCTTCGGCAGGTCGCCGAGCGAGATCATATTGTCCTTGAGCCACAGCCCGTAGGGGTGCGCGCTCGCGATCTCCCTTTTGATCTCGTCGTCGCCGATGATGCGGCCCTGGCTCGTGTCGACGAGGAACATGCGGCCGGGCTGCAGCCGTCCCTTCTCGAGGATGCGCTCGGGCGGGATGTCGAGCACGCCGACCTCGGACGCCATGACGACGAGCCCGTCCTTCGTGACGTAGTAGCGCGAGGGGCGCAGCCCGTTGCGGTCGAGCGTCGCGCCGATGCGGATGCCGTCCGTGAACGCCACCGACGCCGGGCCGTCCCACGGCTCCATGAGGCACCCGTGGAATCCGTAGAAGTCTTTGCGCTCCTGCGGCATCGACTCGTGGTTCGACCACGGCTCGGGGATCATCATCATCATGGCGTGCGGCAGCGATCGCCCCGCGAGGACGAGCAGCTCGAGCACGTTGTCGAACATGCCCGAGTCGCTGCCGTCGGTGTCGATGACGGGCAGGCACTTCTTCAGATCGTCGCCGAAGATCTTCGACTGGAACATGCTCTCGCGCGCGTGCATCCAGTTGACGTTGCCGCGCAGCGTGTTGATCTCGCCGTTGTGCGCGACCATCCGGTACGGATGCGCGCGCGACCAGCTCGGGAACGTGTTGGTCGAGAAGCGCGAGTGAACGAGCCCGAGCGCGGACTCCACCTCGTCGCTCTGCAGGTCGGGGAAGAAATGCGCGAGCTGGTCGGGGTTCAGCATCCCCTTGTAGACGACGGTGCGCGCCGACAGGCTGGGGATGTAGAAGTGGCCACGCTCGGGGATGTCCGAGCGGCGCACCGCGTGGCGCGCGCGGCGCCGGATGACGTAGAGCTTGCGCTCGAAGGCCTCGTCGGTCTCGATCGAGGCGCCGCGGCCGACGAACAGCTGACGGATGACCGGCTGCGACTTCACCGCGGTCGGACCGAGCATCGAGTTGTCGGTGGGGACGTCGCGCCAGCCGAGGAAGAGCTGACCCTCCTCGCGCACGGTCTGCTCGAAGATCCGCTGGCAGGCTTGCCGGCTCTCGGGGGCCGTGGGCAGGAACACCACGCCCACGCCGTAGTGTCCGGGCTGGGGGAGCTTGATGCCGAGGCGATCGCATTGGCCGGCAAGGAACTTGTGCGGGACCTGGAGAAGAATGCCGGCGCCGTCTCCGGTGTTGACCTCACACCCGCAGGCGCCGCGGTGCTTGAGGTTCAGCAGGACCTGGATGGCATTCTTGACGATATTCGACGACTTACGGCCCCGCAGGTCGACGACGAAGCCGACGCCACAGGCGTCGTGCTCGTGACGCGGGTCATAGAGACCCCGGGGACCGGGAGCGTGAATCGACGTCATCTGAAGTTACCTCGAGTGGCCCGCAAACCCGCCTGGGGACGCGGAATTTCCAGAAATCCAAACAAACGGCTCACTGTAGCACAAGGTAGGTTGCCGGCGTGCGGGAGAATGGGGCTTAAGGCTAGCCTCGCGGCCGAAGGCCGCGAGGGGGTGGCGAGGCGTGGAGTCCGCGACGCGAGCGCGGTTGCGTCTTACGCAACCGCGCTCCTAGGATGTGCCGAGATGGCCATATGGCGACCGAGGCTCGTCGCGATTTCCTTCGTGGCGCTCGCCGCCTGTCGCGCGCCCGCCGTGAGCGTGCCCCGGCCCGCGTCGGCGCCGCACGTGCTCATCACGATCGTCGTCGATCAGATGGCGTCGTGGATGGCCGAGACGCGCTGGCCGCAGCTCCCCGAGAGCGGCGGCCTCGCGCGGCTGCGGCGTGAAGGTCTGACAGCCGAGCTTCGCTACGCGCACGCCGCGACCGATACGGCTCCCGGGCACGCCGCGCTGTACACGGGCGCGGCCCCGCGCCAAAGCGGCATCTTCGCGAACGAGACCCTCGGTCGCGACGACAAGCCGCGGTCGATCTTGCTCGACGAGCGGACGCGCCTCGTCGACGGCGACGGCACGATGATCGATCGCCCGGGGAGCTCGCTCGCGCGCCTGCGTGTCGAGACGCTGGCCGACGCCCTCGTCGCGCAGGCAGCGGGCGCGCGCGTTTACAGCTTCTCGCTCAAGGATCGCGGCGCGCTGCCCGCGGCCGGCCGCCGACCGACGGTCGCGCTGTGGCTCGACGTCGCGGGCGGGACGTTCGTGACCTCGACGGCGTTCCCGCTGCCGCCGCCGTGGGTCACGCCGCTCGCGGGCGGTGCCGCCGTGGCCGCGGCGCGCGCGGGCGGCTGGGCGCTCGACGCTGCCGACGGCGGCTTCGTCGCGCAGCACGCCGA
>DATKFB010000045.1:0-4752 GCA_035544435.1 Polyangia bacterium | reverse complement strand
GATGGCCTCGTTGATGGCGACGTTCACGGGCACGGCCGGCGCGTGCAGCAGCTCCCACAGCGCGAGGCGAATGATGTTGCGGTCGACGACCGCCATGCGCTCGATGCGCCAGTTGCGCGACAGCTTCGCGAGGATCTCGTCGAGCTCGGCCTGCTGCGCGCCCACCCCCCGCACGAGCTCCTCGACGAGCGTCCGGTCCGGCCGCGCGGGCACGGCGTCTCCGCTCTCGAAGGCGTCGTCCTCCTCGACGAGCCCCCGCTCCGTCATGAGGTGCTCGAACGTGCGCGACATCGCCGCGTCGGCGCCGAGCTCGGGGCTGACGTCCATGACGTGGAGGACCTGGAGCGCGATCTCGCGCGCTCGGCGCCGCGGGCCGATCATGGCGTTATTTCGAGCGGCGCGGCAGGTCTTGCCGGAGGCTCGCCTTGGCGCCGCCCGCGTCGCCTTGCTCGGCGTCGAGGCGGGCGTAGAGATCGGCCATCTCGATGGCCACCATGGCGGCGTCGAAGCCGCGGTTGCCGGCCTTTGCGCCGGCGCGCTCGATGGCCTGCTCGATCGTGTCGCAGGCGAGCACGCCATAGCCGACGGCGCACCCCGTCTCGGCCGCGAGCGCGCCGATGCCGCGCGTCGCCTCGCCCACGACGAGGTCGAAGTGCGGCGTCGCGCCGCGAATGACGGCCCCGAGGACGATGAGCCCCTCGAAGCGGCCCGTGGCGAGCGCGCGGCGCGCCAGGCCCGGCAGCTCCATGGCGCCGGGGCAGCGGAAGAGCTCGACGCGCGCCGCATCGGCGCCCGTGCGGCGCAGGGCATCGCGCGCGCCGTCGACGAGCTTGTCGACGATGAAGTCGTTGAAGCGCGAGGCCACGATGGCGAAGCCGCGTCCCGCGGCCGAGAGGGCGCCCTCATGGGTCCGCAGGCCCGTCTCGGTGCCGGCGCCGTCTTTCATGTCGCTTTTGATGCCCTCGCTCATGCCGCCGCTCTCAACCTTCTTGCTCGCGCAGCCTTACCACTTTCGCCGGGGCGCCGATAGGGAGGCACTCGACGATCTCGAGACCGTAGCCGGCGACGCCCACGATGCGGCGCGGGTGATTCGTGAGGAGGCGGATGCGCTGGACGCCGAGGTGCGCGAGGACCTGAGCCCCGAGGCCGAAGTCGCGCAGCCGCGACTCGCCCGTGCCCGCCGGCGCGGCGCTGGCCGCCTCGCCCGCGTCGCCTTGCAGCACCTGGAACTCGGTGAGGACGCTAGCGCGCCCGCGCGGGAAGACGTACAGCATGACGCCCTTCCCCGCCTCCTCGATGAGGCGCAGCGGCACGCCGGGCGCCTGGGCGTCGTCGGCCGTCGCGGCCGCGAAGACGTCGCGCAGCACGCTCGCCGTCTGCACGCGCACGAGGACCGGCTCGTCGGGGCGAATGTCGCCCAACACGAGCGCGAGGTACTCGGTGTCCTCGACGTCGGTCGTGTACACGTAGGCGCGGAACTCGGCGCGCACGCCGCTCGCGCGCGGGCGCACGACCGACTCGGCGGCGCGCCGCACGAGCATCTCGCGCGAGAGGCGGTACTCGATGAGGTCCGCGATCTTGACGACGGCGAAGCCGTGCTCGGCCGCAAAGGCCGCGAGGTCGGGCATGCGCGCCATCTCGCCGTCCTCGCGCATGATCTCGCAGATGACCGCCGCGGGCTCGCGCCCGGCGAGGCGCGCCAGATCGACGGAGCCCTCGGTGTGTCCCGAGCGCACGAGCACGCCGCCGCGCCGCGCGCGCAGCGGGAAGACGTGCCCCGGCGTCACGAGATCGTCGGGGACGGTGTCGCGCGCGACGGCGACGCGGATCGTCTCGGCTCGCTCGCGTGCCGAGATGCCCGTCGTCGTCCCGCGGCGCGCATCGATACTCACTGTGAAGTTCGTCTGGCGAGGAGAGCGGTTGTCCGCCGACATCATGGGGAGGGCGAGGGTCGCGACGCGCTCCTCGGTGAGCGACAGGCAGATGAGGCCGCGCCCGTGGCGCGCCATGAAGTTGATGGACTCGGGCGTCGCGAAGTCGGCCGCCAGCACGAGATCGCCCTCGTTCTCGCGGTCCTCGTCGTCGACGAGGATCACCATGCGCCCCGCGCGCACGTCGTCGATGGCGCGCCGGACGGCGTCCATGCGCTCGGGAGCGGCGGGGCCCTTAGCGTCAGCGGACATTCGCGCGCTTCCTGCCGGCCGCGTCGCGCGCGGACGCCTCCGCGGCGCGGTCGAGGTGCGCCGTGACGAGGCGATCGACGTGCTTGGCGATGAGATCGCCCTCGAGGTTGATGGCGGCGCCGACCGCCAACGCGCCAAGCGCCGTCACGGCGAGCGTGTGCGGTATCAGCGTCACGGAGAACCGGTCGTCCGTGACGTCGTTGATCGTGAGGCTCGCGCCGGCGACGGTGATCGAGCCCTTCGGGACGAGCGTCGCCATAACAGTCGCGGGCGCCGCGATCTCGAGCTCGAGCGAGGTCCCGGCCTGGCGGCGGCCCACGACCGTGCCGACGCCGTCGACGTGACCCGAGACGAGGTGGCCGCCGAGCGCGTCCCCGAGGCGCAGCGGCCGCTCGAGGTGGACGCGCGCCCCGGGCCGGAGCGCGCCGAGCGTCGTGCGCGCGAGCGTCTCGGGCCCGAGGTCGGCCGCGAAGCGCCCCGCGGCCCGCTCGACGACGGTGAGACAAACGCCGTCGACGGCGATGCTGGCGCCGAGGGGCAGCGCGCCGACCTCGAGGTCGGTCGTCACGGCGAGGCGCACCCCGCCCTCGCGCCTCTCGAGCGCGGCGACGGTCCCGGTCGCTTCGACAATCCCCGTGAACATGGAACAAGCTCGGGGGCACGCGATCTTGCCCGACGAACGCCGGCGATTATATCACCAGCCCTACGAGCCCGCCCGCGCGTTGACGAGCAGATCCGGGCCCAAACGGCGGAATTCCAGGTCGGAGAGCTCCAGGGCGGCGCCGAGGCCCCGCCCCGCCCCGGCGGCGATCGGCACGCCGCCGCCCAGCAGACGCGGCGCGACGAAGAGCGCCAGGGCGTCGACGAGACCGGCCGAGATGAACGCGCCGTGCACGGCCGCACCGCCCTCGACGAGCACGGACTGGATGTCGCGCGCCGCCAGCGCGCGCAGCGCGGCGGCGAGCGGCACGCGCCCGCGTGACGCCGCGAGCTCGACGACCTCGGCGCCGGCGGCGCGCAGGGCGCGCGCGCGCGCGCGCGAGGCGCCGCGCCTTGTGAAGACGATCGTCTGCGGTCCGCCGCGGAGCAGCCGCGCGTCGGGCGGCGTGCGCAGTCGGCCGTCGAGCACGACGCGCACGGGGGTCGCCCGTGCGCGCGCCGCGCCCGGTAGCCGAACCGTGAGGCGCGGGTCATCCGCCAGCACCGTGCCCGAGCCCACGAGCACGGCGTCGTGCGCGGCGCGCAGCTCGTGGGCCGCGCGACGCGCACGCGGGCCCGTGATCCAGGCGGGCGCGCGGCGCGCGTGCGGCCGGCCGTCGGCGATGAAGCCGTCGAGCGACGCGGCCGCCTTGAGTGTCACGAGGGGCCGCCGCGCGCGGACCCAGATCGAGAACGCGCGGTTGGCGGCACGGCTCTCGGCCTCGAGGCATCCGACGTCGACGCGCACGCCCGCGCGCCGCAGGCGCGCGACGCCGCGCCCGTCGACGAGCGGGTTCGGATCGAGACAACCGACGACGACGCGCGCGAGGCCCGCCGCGAGGATCGCGTCGGTGCAGGGACCGGTGCGGCCCGTGTGGCAGCACGGCTCGAGGTTGACGTAGAGGGTCGCGCCGCGCGCGGCGCCGCGCGGCAGGCGCGCGAGCGCGTTCACCTCGGCGTGCGGCAGCCCGGCGCGGCTGTGGAAGCCCTCGGCGAGCACGCGCCCGCCGCGCGCGACGACGGCGCCCACGACCGGGTTCGGCCGCGTCGTGCCCCGCCCGCGTGCGGCGAGGACGAGCGCGCGGCGCATGAACCGCTCGTCGGCGGGCGAGAAGGCCCCCGCGCGCCCGCGCGCGGCGCTCACCTTCGCCCCCGCGCCTCGACCAAGCTCTTGAGCTCCGCCATGAGCTCGTTGACGTCGCGAAACGATCGGTACACCGACGCGAAGCGCACGTAGGCGACATCGTCGATGTCGCGCAGCGCCGCCATGCCCGCGTCGCCGATGCGCGTCGACGGGATCTCCTTCTCGCCCGCCTCCTCGAGCTCGCGCTCGATGCGGTCGACGGCCTTCTCGAGCACCTCGACGGGCACGGGCCGCTTCGAGCACGCCTTCTTGAGGCCGCTCAGGATCTTGGCGCGGTCGAACGGCTCGCGCCGGCCGTCCTTCTTGATGACCATGGGCAGGATCTCGTCGACGCGCTCGTAGGTCGTGAAGCGCCGCCCGCAGCCGACGCACTCGCGGCGCCGGCGGATGACCTGGTCGTTGTCGGACGGACGGGTGTCCACGACCTTGTCCTCGACCGCTGAGCAGAACGGACACCGCATCGGGTATGCTTCGTACCACTCATGAACGACCTTCGCATCACCGTCAACGGCGAGCCGCGGACTTTGGCGGCTGGAACGACCGTCGCCACCCTCATTGCGGAGCTCGGGATGGACGCCGCGCGTGTGGCCGTCGAGCGCAACCAGGACGTCGTTCCGCGCCGAACCTGGACCGAAGCGCTGCTCGGCGACGGGGACCACCTGGAGATCGTGGCCTTCGTCGGCGGGGGCTCTGGCGAGCCCCCGTTCGGCGGCGGCGTGGCCGACG
>DATKFB010000044.1:0-3193 GCA_035544435.1 Polyangia bacterium | reverse complement strand
CGGACCAGGCTTCGCATATGCCCGCGGCTTAAATACAGCTGGATTTGCGCGACCTAAGCCTGATTTCGGGGGTGGGCGTAGAAAGAATCGAACTTTCAACAAACGGATTAAGAGTCCGCTGCTCTGCCAGTTGAGCTATACGCCCGTTATTCAGTTGTCAGTCGTGTCGTTCGGACCGTGCGTCTCGGCGGTCGCGCGCTCGAGGTGAGTCGAACACCTAACCCTCGGCTTCGAAGGCCGATGCTCTATCCAGTTGAGCTACGAGCGCATGGAAAAGCGGAGGGATGATGCTCAGGCGTTCCCTGTGTGTCAAGGCTTCTGGGGCGCAGGCGAGAGCGGCGTCGGCGGCGCCGGCCCGAGCGGCGTCTTGGCCTTGGTCTTGGCCCTGGGCCGGGGCACGTAGACGGGGTGCAGCTCGCGGAAGATGCGGTCCTTCGCGAGGTACGGCTGGTTCTTCATGTCGACGCCCGCGACGCTCTCGAGCGCCGAGCGCAGCAGCACGAGGCGGGCGTGCGCGGCCTCGCCACAGGCGGGTATGCCGGCGGGCGGCGGCGCGCGCTCGCACAGCCTGAGTGCTGCGTTGGCGGCCTCGAAGGCGGGCGCGCCCTCGAAGCGATCGGCGTAGGCGATGGCGCGCAGGTGCTGGAAGCGGAAGTCGTCGGGGCGGGCGCGCGCGAGCGGGCCCACGGTGGCGAGGGCCCAGTCCGGGCGGTGGCCGTCGAGGTAGATGTTCGCGAGCTCGAGCGCCGCGTCGGCGTCGTCGGGCTTGCCCACGAGCTGGGACTGCAGCTCGGCCACGCGATCGCCGAGCTCCGGGTCGACGGCGAGCGCCGGCTTCACCGTGGCGTCGGGCCGCGGCATGAGCAGCACCGTCGCCAGCAGCAGGAGCACGATGAGGTCGAGGGTTCGCGTGACGCGCATGCGCCCCTCATTCGTACCGCAGCGCCTCGATCGGATCCAGGCGCGAGGCGCGCAGCGCCGGGTAGAAGCCGAAGAGCACGCCCACGACCGTCGAGAACGCGAACGACATGACGTAGCTCTGCGCGCTCAGCAGCGCGGGCCAGCCCATGGCCGAGGCCAAAAGGCGCGCCGCGATCGTGCCGAGCGCCATGCCGATGGCGCCGCCCGCTGCCGTGAGCACGATGGCCTCGAGCAGGAACTGCACGAGGATGTCGCGCCCGCGCGCGCCGATGGCCATGCGGATGCCGATCTCGCGCGTCCGCTCCGTCACGGAGACGAGCATGATGTTCATGATGCCGATGCCGCCCACGACGAGCGACACGGCCGCGATGCTCGCGAGCAGCAGCGTCGTCGTGCGCGTCGTCTCCTCTGCGACCTTGGCATACTCCGACAGATCGCGCACCGTGGGGTCGTCGGGCTCGCCCTCGGCCGTGCGGTGGCGCTGGCGCAGCAGCTCCTGCACGGCGCGCATCGCCGTCTGCGTCGTGCCCGCCGCCGTCGCCGACATGAGGATGCGCGAGACGGCGTTGGCCTGCGCCCCGCCCGCGTTGAAGAGTTTCCGGCGCACCGTCGTGTACGGCATGAGGATGGCGTCGTCCTGGTCCTGACCCATCTGGTTCTGACCCTTGACGGCGAGCACGCCCAGCACCTGGCAAGACAGCGTCCGCACGCGCACGAACTCGCCGATGGGATCGTCGTCGCCGAAGAGCTGAGTGGCGACCGTGCGGCCCAGCACGCAGACCTTGGCCGCCGTCTGGATGTCCTGCGACGTGAAGAACTCGCCCGACTGGACCGACCAACCGCGGATGTCCAGATATTCGGCCGTCGTGCCCGTGATCGACGTGGCCCAGTTCGCGCCGCCCCACACGACCTGCGCCTGCGTCGAGATGAGGGGCGCCACGAAGCGCACCGACCCGACGTTGTGCGCGATGGCGTCGACGTCGTCGTCGGTGAGCGCCGCCGAGGCCGACGAGCCCGAGCCGCCGCGCACGCCGCCGACGTTCGAGGCGCCGCCCGAGGCGATGAGCATATTCGTTCCCATCGACGCGATCTGGGCGCTGACCTTGGCGCTCGCGCCGCTGCCGATGGCGACCATCGTGATGAAGGCGCCCACGCCGATGATGATGCCGAGCGCCGTGAGCAGCGCGCGCAGCCGGTGGCGCGAGAACCCGCGCACCGCCATGACGAAGAGCGCCCAGAGGCTCACGCCGACTGACCTCGCGGCGCGCGCGGCCCGTCCGATTCGATGCGGCCGTCGCGGAAGACGATGACGCGCTTGGCGAAGGTCGCGACGTCCGGCTCGTGCGTGACGAGCACGATCGTGATGCCGCGCTCAGCGTTGAGGCGCGTGAGGATGCCCATGATCTCCTCGCTCGTCGTCGAGTCGAGGTTGCCCGTCGGCTCGTCCGCGAGCAGCAGCGGCGGCTCGCCCACGAGGGCGCGCGCGATGGCGACCCGCTGTTGCTGGCCGCCCGAGAGCTGGTTCGGCATGTGGTCCGCGCGATCGGCGAGCCCCACGATGCCGAGGGCGGCCTCGGCGCGCGTCGCGCGCTCGCGCCCCGGCACGCCCGCGTATGTGAGCGGCAGCTCGACGTTGTCGCGCGCGCTCGTGCGCGCCAGCAGGTTGAAGCCCTGGAACACGAACCCGATCTTGTGGTTGCGGATCGCGGCACGCTCGTCGCGGTCGAGCGTCGACACGTCGATTCCGTCGAGCCGGTAGGTGCCCGCCGTCGGACGATCGAGGCACCCCACCATGTTCATGAAGGTCGACTTGCCCGAGCCCGACGAGCCCATGACGGCCACGAACTCGCCCGCCGCGATGGTCAGGCTCACGCCGCGCAGCGCGTGGACGACGACGTCGCCCATGGCGTAGTCCTTCGTGAGTCCATCGGCGTCGATGAGCGCCACGGCGCCCTAGAACATCCGCGGGCCGCGCCCGCGCTGCCCGGCCCCCTGCGACGCGGGCGCCGCCGCCCCCTGCGTGCCGCCCGACGCCTCGATGACGACCTCGTCCCCTTCCTTGAGCCCGCCCGCCAGCACCTCGGTGAACTCGTCGTCGGAGATGCCGGGACGGAAGCGCACCGTCGTGACCTTCTGGCCCGTCGGCTCGTAGGCCTTGGCCCAGCGGCCGCCGCCACCACCCTTCGCGTCGCCGCCGCCTCCCGCGCGGGGCGCCCGCGCGCCCGCGCCCGACCCGCCGCCGCCCGGGCCGCTGCCGCCCGACCCGCCGCCC
>DATKFB010000043.1:0-3041 GCA_035544435.1 Polyangia bacterium | reverse complement strand
CCAACCGCGAACAATCCTCCGCCGAACGGAAATTGGCGGGGCGGCGCGCCCGCGACGGCGCCGATGCCGGCGGCATCCAATCCGCCTCCGAATGGAAACTGGCGAGGCGGCAACCCCGCGACGCCCGCGTCGAATGGCTGGAACGCGCGACCCGGGACGTCGGCGCCGCCGAGCGGATTCGGCGGCCAACCGTCGGGCGGCCAGCCGGGCAGCGCAAGCGCGATGCCCGGAGCCCATGGAAACCCGAATCCGGGGCCGCCCCCGGGAGCGCCCGCGAACGGCTGGCACGCGACGACGCCCCCGGGGCAGTCAGCGCCGTTTCCAGGCAACTCGGGCGCTCACCCCGGACCCGCTCCGTCGCCCGGCATGGGCGCGCACCCCGCCCCCGCGCCCAATTGGGGCGGCTTTCGCGGGCCGCCTCCGGGCGGTAACGGAATGGCGGGGCAGATGAGCGGCGCCCACGCGGGCGGCGGAGCCGCGGGCCAGCCGATGTCGGCTCACGGGAGCCCGAGCACGGCCGCGCCGGGCTCCGGCCGCCCTGCCCCCGCTCCGGTGCAGAGCTCGGGACCGCGCCGGGTCATCAAGAAATAGACGTCTCAGGGGTGCCGCTGGCGCGCATCGATGGCGGCGGCGGCTTCCCGCGCGGCGGCGACGACCGTCGGCTCGGTGTCGTGCCGCGCGGCGTGCTCGAGGGCACCCACGGCGGCGGGGTCCCCGATGCGCGCCAACGCGACGGCGGCGCGCACGCGGACGGGGACGTACTCGTCGCGCTCGAGGCGTTCGACGAGCGCGTCGCGCGCCGACACGTCGCCGATCTCGCCGAGCGCGTCCACCATCTCGCGCCGGTTCTGGACTTCCGGCAGGTGTGCGAGCAGAGCCGGAACGGCGCGAGCGTCGTGAAGCTGGCCGAGGCTCAAAATGATGAGCCGGCACAGCAGCACGTCTTCGCAACGATCGAGCGCATCCGCGAGGACCGGGACGCCGCTCGGGTCGCCTACGCCCGCGAGGGCGAGCGCGGCACGCACGCGAAGAGCGGGCGCCGCGACCGGCCCGTCCACTGAGACGAGCGACCTGACGCGCGTGCGCGCGCCGACGTCTCCGATGCGGACGGCACCCACCGCCGCCCAGTCGGAGAGGATCGGATCGGCGTCCGCGACGGCGCGCGCGAGCGCCGGCGCCGTCTCCCGCCGCGGTGGCAGCCCCACGAGGAGCTGAGCCGCCTCTCGGCGCTGCGCGAGAGGGCCGCCGCCGATCATGAGCGCGCCGAGCTCGGGAGCGGCCAGTAGGTCGCCGAGGCGTCCGCGCTCGATGGCCTTGGGCACGGGGCCGCCCTCGGGGTTCGAGGCGCCGCGCGCAAGGAGCGGCTCGAGCCGAACGTGGCCGTCGAGCCAGTGATCGAGCAAGGCGCGCATGACGGCGGCGCGCTCGGGCTTCTCCTCGGCGAGGTTGCGCGTCTCGCGCGGGTCGTTCGCGAGATCATAGTAGGCGCAGAAACCCCAGTGCAGGTCGCAGATGAGCTTTTCGTCGCGCCAGACGACCATGCGACGATCCTCGACCTCTGCGAAGGCCGGCGGCAAGCGCGTCGCGGGCGCGGGCGGCGTCGCGAGCCAAGGGCCGAGGTCGGTCCCGCGCATGCGCGCCGGCACCGGAATGTCGAGCAGGTTGAGCAGCGTCGGCGTGACGTCGATGAGCTCCACCTGATCGGAGACGACGCCCGGCGCGACGCCCGGAACCGACACGATGAGCGGCACGTGGAGCTGCTCCTCGTACAGCGTCGAGCCGTGGTAGCGCCCGCCGTGCTCGTCGAACTCCTCGCCGTGGTCCGCCGCAACGACGACGATCGTGCCGGGCCGACGGCTGCGCGCCTCGGCGACGAGTCGGCCCACGGCGGCGTCGGTGTACGCGATCTCGCTGTCGTAGCGATCCATGTCGCCGGCGCCGAACGAGAAGCCCGCGTGCGCCTCGTACGGTTCGTGGGGCTCGAAGAAATGGATCCACACGAACGATCGCTGCGGTTTGACCGTGTCGTAGTACTCGAGCACCTGATCGACGCGCCGTTGGGCGTCGATGTACTCGAACTTGACGTACTCGAAGCTGAAATTCGTCGCGGCGTACATCTTCGTCTTCGCGGCGTCGACGTAGAAGACGGCGGGCGGATAGAAGGCCGCCGTGCGCCAGCCGTAAGTGCGCAGCACGGCGGCGATCGGCTCGTGGCTCTCGCCGGGTGCGAGACGCGCGAGTGTGGGAAAATACTTTCCCGTGAGCATCGACGCCACGGAGAACGACGTGTGTGGCGCCTGGCTGTAGGCGCGCGCGAACCGCACGCCCCCCGCGGCGAGACGGTCGATTTGAGGCGTCGTAGCGCGCTTGTAACCGTAGGCACCGACGTGGTCGGCACGCAGGGCGTCGATCGTGATGAGCAGGACGTCCGCCTCGGGGCGGCGCGGGCCGTCGGGCAAGGGCGGCAGGTCCATCTCCGCGACCTGTCGCTCCGCCCCCGCCGCCGTGTGCGGACGGAGCGACGTCGGCACGGCGCGCAGCGCGAGCGACGTCATGGCGGTGCGTTCGTGAGCGGCGAATCGGAGGACCTGACTGCCGGCGAGCGCGTGGAGCGAGAACGCGACGCCCACGAGCGTCGCGAAGACGAGCGCGCCCGCCAGGCGCCGACGGCGGGACCTTTCGCGCGGTACGACGGCGACGACGAGCCGCACGGCCAGCAACGCGAGGACGAACACCACGAGGGCGGCCGAGGCGTGGAACCAAGGGTAGAGCCGCGGCAGCACGGTGACGTTCGCGGCGTGTGCCCCGATGGCCGTCAAGAAGAGCGCGACGGCGACGGCGCGCGCGAGCGCCCCGCCGCGCCCGGGCACAACGTGCGCGGCCGCGAGGCGCGCAGCCGTGGGCCGCGCAGCCATGAGGACGATTGCGTAGACGCGCGTGAACGCGAAGAGCGCGGCCGTGCCCAGGAGCGCGACGGCGATCGAGAGCGCGGCGTGCGCGGGGACGCGCGACGCCTTGGGACCCGAGAAGAGCGCAAACGC
>DATKFB010000042.1:0-4485 GCA_035544435.1 Polyangia bacterium | reverse complement strand
GAGCCCGACGAGCTCCTGGCGCGCCTCGCGCCCGTGACGCTCCCCGGGATCGAATTCCTGGGGGCCGTGCGCCTCGGCGACGGCGACCGCGCCCTCGGTCGCGTCGTCACGAGCGCCGAGTTCGCGGCGCGGCTGCCCGAGGGCGCCGACCTCGCGGGCGCGCTTGCGCGCTTCGAGGGCGAGGCGCCGCTGTCGGCGCGGCGGGAATCGGACAAGGGGCTGGCCCGAATGATCGACGTGCGCCGCTCGCTCTTTGCCGTGACGGCGTTCGACGACGACGCCCTCCGCGCGCGGCTCGACTGGCCCACGGGCTCACTGGTTCGCTTCGGCGTGAAGGTCAGTCACGAGGGCAGCGCGCGCCCGAGCGAGATCGCGCGCGTGCTCTTCAACGAAGAAACGGCCGCTAGAACCGACCTCGCGCGGCTCGCGATCTGGGCGAGCCAGGCGGGATTGCCGGGCGAGCCGGAAGACGCCGCCGTGGATCCGCTGCGCGTCGCCGTCCTGCGCCGACGGCCCGCCGTCGTAGCGCCCGCGCCCGCGGGCGGCGAACCGACCGCGGCCGTCGCGCCGTGATCGAGACCGTCGATCTCACGAAGTCGTTCGGCGCCAAGACGGCCGTGCGCGGGCTCTCGCTGCGCGTCGCGGGCGGCGAGGTCATGGGCTTCCTCGGACCGAACGGCTCGGGCAAGACGACGACGATCCGCCTGCTCATGGGCCTGCTGCGCCCGACCTCGGGCCGCGCGTCGATCCTCGGCCGCGACTGCCACGCCGATGCGGTCGCGCTCAAGCGCGACGTCGGCTACCTGCCGGACGAGCCCTTCCTATATCCTTACCTCTCGGGCCTCGAGATCCTCGAGCTCGTCGCGGGCCTGCACGGCTTCACGCGCGTCGCGGCCCGCCGCCGCGCGGGAGCGCTCGCCGAACGCCTGGGTCTCGGCGACGCCGCGGGCGCGTACTCGGTCACCTACTCGCTCGGCATGAAGAAACGGCTCGCGCTCGCCATGGCCCTCATCCACGACCCGCGCGTCCTCATCATGGACGAGCCGACGAACGGCCTCGACCCCAAGGGCGCGCGGGAGATGCGCTCCACGATCGCCGAGCTGGCCGCGAGCGGCCGCACGATCTTCCTGTCGACGCACCTGCTCGAGGCCGCCGAGAAGCTGTGCCACCGGGTCGCCATCATTCGCGACGGCGCGCTGCAGGCCATTGGCGCGCCCGCCGAGCTACGCGCGCGCTTCCAAGCCGGCGCCGACACGACGCTCGAGGAGCTCTTTCTGCGCGTCACCGAGGGCGCGACCGAGTCATGACGGCGGGCGCCGCGGGGCTCCGGCCGGCTTTACCGGGTCCCGCCGCGCCCGCGGCCGTCGTCGGGGAGAACGGCATCGGCGCGCTGCGCCTCGCGCGCCTGTGGATCCGCTTCCGGCTGCGCTTCCTCTGGAACGGAATGCGCGCGCGCGGCCGCGGCCGCTTCCCCGTGCTCGTCGTCGTCGTGGGGCTGTTCCTGTCGTTCTCCTATGTCGGGCTCTTCGCGCAGGCCTTCGCGGTGATCTGCGCGCGCACCGACGTCACGGGGCAGATCACGGCGCTCGCCGTGGTCGCCCTCACGATCGCCTTCGGCAGCTTCACGGCCAAGGCGGCCAGCAGCGAGGCCGTGCTCGCGGGCTCGTCGGAGAACGAGTTCCTACTCGCGCGGCCTGTGGCGCTGCCCACGCTCGTCGTCGCGCGCTGCCTGGCCGAGGCCGCCACCGATCCGCTCGGCGCGCTCTTCCTCTTGCCGGTGATGCTGGCGGCTGCGTTGACGTGGAACCTGCCGGCCGGCGCCGTCGTGCTCGCGGCGCTGATCTCGATGCTCGTCCAGCTCGGGATCTCGGCGCTCGCGCAGGCCACGCAGATCGCCGTCGTGCGCTTCGTGCCGCGGGCGCGCCGCCGCGGCGCCTGGATGGCGCTGCGGCTCCTGGCCTCGCTCTCGCTCGCGTCGCTGTGGATGATGGGGACGCGCGTGCTGCGCGCGCCCGAGTCGCTCGCGACCGGCCTGCCGCCCCTGGCGCCCTTCGTGTCGCGCTCGCCGGGCGCGCTCATCGTGGCGCCGCTCGGCGCCCTTGTGCGCGGCGACGTCGCGGGCGCGGCCCTGGCCCTCGGCGCGCTCGTGGGCGCGACGCTCGCGGCCGTCTGGCTCGCGGCCACCGTGGCGCGCGTGGCCGGCATGCGGGGGTGGGAAGAGGCGGGCGCCACCTGGGCCGACACGACCGTCCGCCCGCGGGCGGCGCGTGCGCGGCCGCTCACGGCCGCCACGAAGGATCTCGCACTCATCACGCGCGATCGCGCGCAGCTCCTCGCGCTCGTGGCCATGCCCGTGATCTTCGTGGGCGTGCAGCTCTTCGGCGCGCTCGGCTGGAAATGGTCGACGGCCAGCCTCGAGCGCGTTTCGTACCTCGCGTTCTCGCTCTCGCTCTACATGGCGACGATCGGCCCGCTCGCGCACATGCAGGCCGAACGGCGCGCCTTCTGGATCCTGCGCACCGTGCCGGTCTCCGTCGGCCACCTGCTCGCCGCGAAGGCGCGGGCGTGGTCCGTGGTCGTGGGCGCCGTCGCGCTGCTCGTGTTCTCGGTGATGTCGGCCGGCGCGCCCGTGCCGAGCGTCGGGGCGTGGCTGGGCGCGGCGCTCGGCGTCGCAGGGGGCGCAGTGGGGATGACGTGGCTCGCCGTCGCGCTCGCGGCGAGCGCCGCCGACTTGTCCGACGACCAGCGCCCCGCGATCGGGCCCGCCACGATCTACACGTTCCTCTTCGTGGGCTTCCTCTACAACGTCGTGCTCACGGGCGATCTCGCGACGCGCGCGCGCGGCTTGATCCTTTACGCCTTCGCGCTCGTCGCCTATTGGCGCAGCGGCGTCGACCAGGCGACGATCTGCCTCGACGCCGAGGCCGTGCAGGCGCGGCGGCTGACGCTGCGTGACGGTGCGACGTTCCTCATCGCCTTCGCGCTCGGCCAGCGCGCGACCGTCGCGGCCGTCGCGCTCGCCGGCGCCGACACCGTCGTCGGACGACTCGCCGCCAACCTGGGCGTCGCGCTCTTCGTCGGCCTCGCCGCGTCCGTTTACCTGGCGCGGCGTCCCGCGGCGCGCGCCCGGCTCGCCATCGCGGGCGCCGTCGCCGTGGCGGTGGGCGCGGGGGCCGCGGCGGGCCTCCTCGCCGGCGCGCAGGGCTTCCCCGACGCAGCGCTCGCCGCCACGATTCTTCACCAGCCCATCGCGTGGACGCTCGTGCTGCCCATTGTCGTCGCGGAGGAGCTCGTCTATCGCGGAATCTTGCAGCGCGGGCTCGAGGAGGCCTTCACGCCGGCAGGAGCCGCGCCCGCCTGCGCGCTCGCGGCCCTCACGGCCCTCGGGCTTGCCGTCGTCGCGTCGGGCGGTACCGGAGCGCTCGCGCCGGGCGTCCTGCTCACGATGCATGGCGCCGCGGCTTTGACGCGGGCCGTTACGGGACGCAACTCAGCGGCAGTGCTGACCCGCATCGCGGGGACGGCCGTCGCGCTGGCATTCGGCGCGCTCGGACGCTGAAGATCGAATACGCTAAGAGACGTGAAGCCTCGCTCGTCGTTTGGGTCGCTTCTCGGAGGGCGTCCCTGCCTGTTGCTGGCGCTCGTTCCTTTCGTCGTCTGCCAGGTGGCCTGCCAGGTGGACGACTCGGGGCTTGGCGAGATGCCGTTCCTCCCGCACGACGGCAGCGCCAACCAGGACGTCGCCACGGGCAAGGCAGGCGTTGGAGGCGGCGCTGGAGTGACGGGAAGCGCGGGAGGCGTCGCCGGCGCGACCGGCCTGGGCGGCAGCGGCGGCGATGTGAGCCCGATGGGCGCCGCGGGTGACGGCGCGGCGGGCGCCGGTGGAGCGGCGACGGGTGGCGACTCGGGAAGCGCCGGCGCCGCGGGCAGCCAGGGGACCGCCGGCACGTCGGGCGGCCAGGGAGGCGCGGGGAGCTCGGGCGCCGCTGGCAGCGCCGGGGGCTCCGGTTCGGGCGGCGCCGGCGGCACGGGCGGCGCAGCCGGATCTCCGCCGCCGGCGTGCAGCTCGAAGACTTGCCCGCACGGCTGTTGCGACAGCGGCGGTCGCTGTGTCACCAACCGCTCGGTCAACCAGTGCGGCAACGGCGGCGCGGCCTGTTCCGCGTGCGGCGGCTGCCAGCTTTGTAGCGGAGCGGGCACCTGCGACATCGACCCTTCCTCGACGTGGAGGGTCGTCTGCGGCCAGGCGACGATCGCGATGACCCAACCCAACGGGGCAAACTGGGACCCGCGCATGGGCGCGGTGGGCGGCACGGAGCCAGATCCGTTCTGCGAATTCGAGATGCCGGCGGGGTCGCTCACGAACGCGAAGGTCAGCCCCACCGTCACGGACTCCTTCTCGCCCGTGTGGAACTACGACGTGACGCCGAACTCGCAACCCATCAAGGCCGCGGATCTGATGTCGACCGCGAAGACCTGGCGCCT
>DATKFB010000041.1:0-9877 GCA_035544435.1 Polyangia bacterium | reverse complement strand
TCGACCACAAAGCGAGCAGCGCGGGTTGCGTGAGGAGGCCGGCGCGCTGCTTGGGATCGAGGTTGACCTGGGTCAGGGCATCTCCCTGGATGCTGGGGACGCCGTAGACGGCGGCGAGGCGCGCGTTGAGGAAGCTCATCGGCGCGGTCATGAGCATCCCGTACGTCCCGCTCAGGTCGAGCGTGACCTTCACGGCAAACGTCTCCGTCTCGTTCGCCATGTCGGCCTGCAGCGCAGGCGTGAAGGCGGGGTAGAGCATGGCCTCCTTCATGAGCGTCGCCAGCTTGGGGAGCTCGAGCCACCAGCTATAGAACGCTCCCACGCCGGCGGCGGCCCGCGGATCCGCGAGGATCTGGCGAATGGCGCCGTAGAGATCGCTCGTCGACGTGAAGTGCCCCTGCGCTGCCTGCTGCATCAAATCGGCGTCGGGCTTGTCGTTCCAGATGACGGCGGTGATGCGGGTGATGGCGTCCTGGCCGGAGATACCGAGGGGCTTCACGACGCGCGTCACCGTGCCCGTGCCTCCGCCCGAGCCTGTGCCCGGGACGGACGCTCCGGCAGTGCCCGTGGACATACCGCCGGCCGCGCCCGTGACCGAACCGTCAGGGGTGGTGTCCCCGACGAGCACGTGGTTGTCGCAGGCGCTCCCGGCGATCGCGAGAGCGGCGAGGAGGGCGTAAGAGGTCGACTGGATTTTCATGGAGGTGGTCTCCTGTCTGGTTCGTGTCCCAGTGTGTGAGGAGCAGCCCGCCGACCTTACAAACTGTTTTCGTCGAGGACGCGCCGCGCCTCGGCGGCGAAGCGGCCGCCGGGGAAGCGCCGCAGGTATTCGCGCAGGTCGCGCGTGGCCGCCGCCGCTTCGCCGAGCCGAGCGAGGCAGGTCGCGCGGCCGTGGAGCGCGCGCTCGGCCAGCGCGGACGCCGACGCCTCCGAAAGGACGCGATCGAAGTCCGCGACGGCGGCGGCGCAGCTCGTGGGCGCCGCGAGCTCGCCGCGGATGACACGCAGCTCCTGGTCGCGCCGACGCGGCTGCAGCGTGAGCCGGCGCAGCACCGCGAGCGCGTCGTCGTCGCGGCCGAGGACCAGGAGCGCGTCGACCCGCGCTCCGTCGGCCTCGCGGCGCAACGTTCCGCGCGGGAAGCGCGCGTCGTAGGCATCGAGCGCCACGAGCGCGCCCGTGGCGTCTTGCTGCTGCCGCAGCCGCGTGAGCGCCTCCGCGAGGAGCGGCGCCTCGACGGCGAGGGCGCTCGGCGCGAGCGGCGCGACGGCAGGCACCGGCACCGCGGGTGGCACGAGCCGGAGCGGCGCGACCTCCTGCGCGGCGCGCGCCACGGGGTCGCTCGCGGTCGGCGCTGCCGCGCGGATGGATGCTCGTCTGCGCGGCGCCACTTTGGTGATGAGCAAATTGAGAGCGCGCTCGTTGGCCGGCGCCGCGAGCGCCACGGCGCTCGGTGCCACGGGCGCCGGAAGAGCGGCTGGCTCGGCGGTGGCGAGGGCGTCCCCGGCGCGCGGCTCGTCCGCGAGCCCGAGACGCGACACGCGCGCCTTCGGCTTGTTTTTTCTGGCCGGGGCCTCGACGGGAGTGACGGCTCGCGACGCCGCCGTCCACCATCCGCGCGAAGTCACGCCCGCCACGACGCCGGCGCTCGCGAGGAGCACGAGCGCCGCCACGCTCCAGCGCACGCCCACGATCGGTCGCCACGTTCGTTCGGTCCCGCGTTCGGTCCAGCGCCCCGCGTCGTGCAGGCGCGACCAGACGCGCGCGCGCGCCGCCGGTCCGAGCCCCTCGGGCGGCGCGCCCGCGCGCATGAGGGCGCCCAGGCGGTCCTCCGCCTCGTCGCCGCCCGCTGGCCGCGCCGCGAGCCGCTCGGGGCCCTCCGCGCGCGCGTGCTCTGCCGTCCGGGGTCTCGTCATGGCTTTCCCTTTCCCTCCCAGTGCAGGAATCGTTTCATGAGCTTCTGCCGCGCGCGGTGCAGACGAATCCACACGTTGGCGAGTGACGTGCGCGTCAGCGCCGCGATCTGCTCGCCGCTGCGGCCTTCGAGCTCGAACAAGACGATCACCGTGCGGTACTTCTCGCCGATGCCGTCGAGCAATTGGTACAGCGCCGCCGTCGCCTCGCGGCGCTCGAGGAGCGCGAGCGCGTCGGGCTCGTCGCCCGCGAGTTGGGCGAGCTCGTCGGAGGCGAAGGACGGCCGCTCGCCGAGCGCGCGCCCGGCGGGGCGCTGTCGGAGCCAACGCCAGCGTCGGCGGCGCTACTGGACGGCCCGGAACGTGATCTCGTAGAGCCACGTCGTGATCTTGGCCTCGCCGCGCCACTCGGGAAGCCGGCGTTGCACGACGAGGAACACCTCCTGCACGACGTCCTCGACGTCGAAGTCGGGGCCGCCGAAGCGTCGCGCCCAGGTGGCGACGGCGTCGGCGTGCTTCCTATAGAGGGTTTCGAGATCGGGGCTCGCCGGCTCTTCCGTATCGGCCATAGCGGGCCCCGCGGCGTCGTCGGGGAGGCGACGCCGGGCGAACGCGTGGGACTGCGAACGCGAGGGTGACATCTACCGCTGCTCTGTTCGTGGCCCGGGCCGGCCGCATCTTACAATTTTCCCGGAATTTTCCGGAGGCGCGGGCCGACACCCTCAGGGGCCCGTCCTGAGGCTGAGCCCGAGCGCCAGCGTGAGCTCGAGACGCGGGAGGTCGACGGAGGGCGTGCCGGGCGTCGCGAAGGCGGTTTGTTGACGCAACCAGCCACCAGCGTCGAGCTCGACCCACGGCTCGACGGTCCGGCCCCGCCAGAAGAGCCGCGTTCCGCCGCCGAGCCCTGCGTCGAGGGACGCGTCGCTGATATCCTTCGTGAAGCCCGCGCCGGTCGTCAGGAGCCCCGCGACGAGCGCTTCGGCGTGCAGGTCAAGGGCCCAAGAGGTCGTCGCCGACGGCAGCCTCAGCGTGGGGCCGAGCGCGGCGGCGATCCGGCGCCACTGGACGCGACCCGACCCGAGCGGGAGCTCGCGCACGGCACCCGCGGCGAGCGCGAGGCGCGCGCCCACGCGTCGCGACGCCGGCAGCCAGTTCGCGACGACGAGCGCGCCGAGGGCAGGGCCCGCGCCGCTCGGCGACGGCGCGAGCGACCCCGTCAACGCGGCGCCCACATCGAGCGCCGCCGGCGCCGGCGCCGTCGCCGTCGCTGCTGGCCGTGTCGCCACCTCGACCGGCGGTCCCTGCCGACCTGGCGGCGCGGGCAGGGGCGCCGGGCGGAACTCAGGGTGGACGTCGCTCTCCCAGGTGGCGATGATCACCGCGGCCGCGGACGCGAGATCCGCGCACGGGAAGGCCCGATCGAGGACGCGCTCGGCGATGGGCGTCCCGTCGGGGAGCGCCAGCGTCACGATCCAGGCGTCGCCCCGATCGGAGATGCGCGCCAGGTCGGGTGCGTCTTTCTTCTCGCGGACAGGGAGGAGCGACGTCACGCGCTCCGCGACGTCCGTCGCCGTCGGGCAAATGGCCTCGCTCTCGATGACCACGACGGGTTGCAGGGCGAGCCAGAGGCAGGCGGGAAGGAGGGCCATCATGTGTCACGCAGCTGCGAGGGTGGGCATCAAGTTCGCTCACGCGCGCCGCGGAGGCAAATCTGGGCGGCTCGCCGTCGGCGCGCGCGCACGGTCGACGGCGCTCGGCTGTTGATTAGAGCGGAGGGATTCTGCATCCTGGAGCCCCGCCGCATGACCGTCGCTTCGAATAGGGCTCGACGTGGGGCGCCATGGGCGCTCCTCCGGCTCGTGGTCGTCGTGCTCGTGGTCGTCGTGGTCGGCACCGTCGGCTCGGCGGCGACGTTCGGGGACGCCGCGGCCCGGGCCGAGGAGGCCGCCGCGCCTGACAAGGATCTGAAGCTCGCCAAGGAATCCTTCGAGGCGGCGCAGACCGCCTTTCTGCGCGAGGAGTACGAGAAGGCCGCCGACAAGTTCCTGAACGCCTTCGAGCACAAACCGTTCCCCGCCTTCCTGTTCAACGCCGCGGTGGCGTTCGAGAAGGCCAAGCGCCTCGACCAGGCCAAAGAGTACTTCGAGCGTTACCTGGCGATCGATCCCGGCGCCAACGACGCGGCCCAGGTGAAGGCGCGCATCGACGCCCTCACGAAGGTCTTGTCGCCGCCCGTCGCCCCGCCGGCGCCGCCGGTCGCCGGCGCGCCGGCGCCCGCGCCCGGCGCGGCTCCGGGAACGCCGCCCGCGCCTGGCGCGCAGCCTGCGCCCGGCGCACCGCAACCGGCTGGCGCGGTTCCACCCGCGGGCGCGCCGGTCGCGCCCGCGTCACCGGTCGCGCCGCCCGCGGTCGAGCCGCCCGCGTTGCCCGTCTTCCTCACGAAGGGGCTCGTCGTCATCGACTCGAAGCCGCAGGGCGCGACGATCTACCTCAACGACAAGAAGAGCGGCCCCTTCGGCAAGACGCCGTGGCAGGGCTCGCTCGAGCCCAAGCCCTTCCGGCTCATCCTCGAATCGAAGGGCTTCAAGCCCGAGGAGCGGTCGATCACGCCCCAGTCCGACAAGCTCGTCGACATCTACATCGCCCTGTCCGAGGAGCATTACCTCGGCTGGATCGAGGTTACCTCGAACGCCGTGGGCGCGCAGGTCTTCATCGACCGCAAGGACATCGGGGCCATCGGGCGCACGCCTTTCACGGGGCACCTCAAGCCGGGCAAGCACACAATCTACGTCGAGAAGCAGGGCTACGTCGCGCTCGAGAAGACCATCGAGGTCAAGCCGGGCACGGCGACGCAGTACAACTGGCCGCTCGAGAAGAGCAACAGCGGCTGGATCAACGTCGCGGGCCGGCAGGTGTCGGGCGCGCGCTTGCTCGTCGACGGCAAGCTGGCCTGCGCCGCACCCTGCCGCACCGAGGTGGTCCCCGGCAAACGCAAGATCGTCGTCGAGAAGGAGGGCATGGAGACGTACGAGGCCGAGCTCGACGTCCAGCGCACGACGGAGACGACCCTCGACATTCAGTTCACGCCGCGGCCGCCCAAGACGCGCGCGATCTCGACGGGCGTAACGGCGCTGCTCATCCTCAGCGCGGGCGCCTACGTGGGACACCTGTCGACGAAGAACAAGGATGGCCTCGACGCCGACATCAAGGCCGGGCTGCCCGTCGACAACACCGATCCGCGCTTCATGCGCGGAAAGCTCGAGGCGATCGGCGCGGACGTCCTCTACGGGTTTGGCGCGCTCGTCGCGATCTCGTTCGTCGCGACGTTGCTGGCGCACGGTGCGGACAGCACGAGCGTCGTCGATCAGAAGACGCTCGTGCTCGCGCCCACGTTGGGGTCCGACGGCGGCGGCCTCGCGGCTTTCGGGAGGTTTTGATGAGCGCCCGCTCGGCGTGGCTCGCCTGCGTGCCCTTGGTCGTGGCGCTCGCCGCCGCTGGGTGTGACTGGCGCGACTTCGACGCGATCCAGGCGCGCACGCCCGTGCTCGCCGTGGGCGCGCCGTCGCACTTCGGCACCGACGACTTCGGCCGGACGCTCTTACCGCTCTCGTCGCTGCCGGCGGGCGCGACGGGCAGCCGCTTCGTCGTGTCCGCCGCGGGGACCGACGCGCTCGCGCTCATCGACGTCGACGCCAAGGGGCAGGTCGGAAGTCAGAACGTCACCTCGACGAGCTTCGTCATGGACGAGCCCATCACGTCGCTCGCCGAGGTCGCGGGCACGAACCAGGTGCTCCTGGGTGCGCCGGGCGGCGCCGCGGGCGGCGTCTACGTGCTGACCATGGGAGCGACGCCCGACGTCGCCTTGCTCGACGCGCCCATGGGCGCCGATCGCTTCGGGCTCGGCGTGGCCGCGGGCAAGCTCGCCGGGAACGACGCGCCCGACTTTGTCGTCGTCTCGGGCGCCGACCTCACCGTCTACCTCGACGGTGACGCGAAGATGGCCGTGCCCGCCGCCGCGCCGGGGGCGGACTGTCCCATGCTCGTCCGGACGACGCTGCCGCCGCGCGATCGGCTGCGCCGCGCCGTGCTCGTCGCGCCGCTCGCGGGCGGCGCGGGCGCGCAGATCCTCGTCGGCACGCCCACCGTCAATGACATGGGCGCCGTCGCGGTCTTCACGGTCGACGCGACGACGGGCATGGCGACCTGCGCCTTCGCGTACCGCAACGCCGACCCGCGCTTCGGCCACGCGCTCGCGACCGGCGACTTCGACGCCGACGGCGCGCTCGATCTCCTCGTCGGCTCGCCGCCGAGCCACGCCTTCTGGATCCGCGGGCCGCTAACGGCGGCCTCGCCGGTGCTGCCCGTCACGCTGGCCGCGGGCGCGGGCGAGCTCGGCTCGGCGGTCGCCGCCGCCGACATCGACGGCAAGGCCGGCGACGAGGCGGTCGTGGGGAACCCCGACGCCACCGTCGGCGACGCCATGCTCGCGGGCGAGGTGCGCATCGTGAGCGGCAAGCTGCTCGACAAGGAGCTCCCCGTGCTCCGGCGCCACGACCCGGGCGCGAACGACGTCTTCGGCATCGAGGTGAGCGCGCTGCCGTTCTGCACGTCGGGCTGCGGAACGCCCACGGCCGTCACGAAGAGACTCGTCGTCGTCGGCTCGGCGACGCACGCCTTGATCGATTTTCTCGTCGCCGGCGGCGGCGTGGACCCGAGGACGCACTGATCATGCCCACGATGCGTCTGTCCACGCTGCTCGCGCCCGACCTGGCGGAGACGTTGAAGACGAGCCCCGAGCACGCCATCGCGCTCGCCGAGGAGCTCCACGCCGTCGATCTGGCCGACCTGATCTTCGGTCTGTCGGACGAGCAGGCCGTGCTGCTCGTCGCGGCGCTGCCCATCGCGCAGGCCGCGGCGGCCTTCGATGCGATGGACCACGATCGCCGCGTCCATCTGTTCGAGCGGGTCGAGCGCTCGCTCGCGGCGCGCCTGGCCGACCACATGTCGGCCGACGAGCGCGCTGATCTCTTCCAGTCGCTGCCCGACGAGGTGCGCGCCGACCTGCTCGCGCGCATGCCCAAGGACGCCTCGCTCGACGTCCGCGAGCTCATCCGCTACCCCGAGAACTCGGCGGGCGGCCTCATGACGACGGACTACGTCGCCATCGACACGCAGCTCACTGTCGAGCGCGCCATCGAGCAGGTGCGCTCGACGGCCGCCCAGATGGAGACGATCTACGAGGCCTACGCCGTCGATCCGAACGGGACGCTGCTGGGCGTCGTCTCGCTGCGCGACCTCGTGCTCGCGCGCGCCGGCCAGCCCATCGCCACCATCATGAACGCCGACGTCATCTCCGTGCCGCCCGAGATGGACCAGGAGGACGTCGCGCACCTGTTCGAGCACTACGACATGCTCGCGCTGCCCGTCGTGGACGCCGCGCGCAAGATGCTCGGCATCGTCACGGTCGACGACGTCGTGACCGTGCTCAAGCGCGAGCAGGCCGAGGACATCCAGAAGTTGGGCGCCGTCGCGCCCACCGAGGACGCCTACTTCAAGACCGAGTTCTGGACCCTCGTGAAGAAGCGCGCCGGCTGGCTCATCGCGATCTTCATGGGCGAGATCCTCACGGCGAGCGTGCTCGAGCACTATGAGGTCGCGCGCAAGACGTTCGCGGCCATCGAGGTCTTCGTGCCCCTCATCATATCGTCTGGGGGCAACACGGGCAGCCAGGCCTCGTCGCTCGTCATCCGCGGCATGGCGCTCGAGGAGTTCGGCCCGGGCGACGCCCTCAAGATCTTGTGGCGCGAGCTCCGTATGGGCCTCGTGCTCGGCTGCATCCTGGGCTCCATCGGCCTGCTGCGCGCGATCTTCGTGGGGCACAGCGGCCACGGCGGCATGGCCGCCGCTGTCGGCATGTCGCTCATCGCCTGTGTGACCTTCGGCTCGGTCGTCGGCTCCGGGCTGCCGCTGCTCATGAAGCGGCTGGGGCTCGATCCCGCCGTTTCGTCGGGACCGTTCATCGCGTCGCTCGTCGACGTCCTCGGGATCATCATCTACTTGAACATCGCGATCTGGATCCTCGGCTGACGAGGATCCGGCCGCGCGCGACGCTCAGCGGTGCCGGCGGCGGCCGTGCTTGACGTGTTTGGCGCTCCGGTGAGACTTGGTCGAGCCGCCGATGACCTTCGTGAGGCCGGCGTGGTGCGAGCTGTCGTCCGATACCGAGTTTTCGGCCAGCACGTCGTCGATGGCGTCGTGTGGCTTGGGCTGCGTGTACGAGGCCTTGCGGACGGGGCTGCGCACGCTGCCGGCGGGCGCCGGCTTCTCGATGTCCTGGGTCGGGATGACCGACGACGCCGGGCCGTTGATGCCCTCGGTGCGCTGCGGCTTCTTCGGAGGCTCGCGGCGCTTGGCGGCTTCCTCGCGGCGTCCCTGTTCCTGCATGGCAGCGATGCGGTTGTGGTCGACGCCCTTGTCCTTCGGGCCCACGACCTTCTCTTCCCATTGGAAGGTCTTGTTGAACGAGGCAGGCTCCTTGTCCTTGGACCCTTTGTCCTTCGGGCCTGCCCAACCCGCCCCGGCCGCGGTCAACAGCGCAACTCCTGCGGAAACAGCGAACATCATCCGCATGCGTACCTCCGTGTGGGGTGAACGACCACTATCCCCCCCAAGGCGCGAGCCGCAACTACAACCTGCGATCCAAGTCACACATCACCTACATCGCGGCACATGCACCGTCAACCGCCGAGGCGCGTGATGAGCTCGTCGAGCAGCATGCGCCCGAGGCCCTTTGGCGTGCAGCCGCCGTGCGACGTGCAGACGATGTCGATCGTCTCGCCCGCGAGCTGGGTCTTGAGCGACCGGATCGAGGCCTCGTTCTCCGCGGGGTGCGGGTTGAAGACGCGCGGCGTCGTGTCGAGGCGCCCCTGTTTGAGGACCATGATGTCTCCGGCGATGAGGACGCCGTCGTAGAGGAAGACATACGAGCCGGGCGTGTGCCCGGGGGTCGGGAAGGCTTTGACCATCTTGGTGGCGCCCGCGTCCAAAGGCGCGCCGACGGGGAAGGTGGCCGGGAGCATCATGGGCGCGTTCGCCGTCACGGGCGGCGTCGCGAGCACCTTGCCGAGGAGCATCGGCACGAGCGCGTCGGGTTGGATCTGGCCGGCCGCGAGCGGCACGTCGGGAGCGCCGAGGTGGAGGCGGGCGTTCGTGAGCACGTGCGCGCCCGCGACGTGATCGAAGTGGCCATGCGTGAGGAAGACGTCGGTGACGTCGTCGCGGCTCGCGCCAAGCGCGTGGAGCAGCGCATCGACCGGTCGGCCCTCCGGGTCGAGCCCCGTGTCGAAGAAGATGACGTGTGGCCCCGGCGCGACGCGCGCCGCGAAGAGGCCGATGCCCATGGCGTTCGTGACCACGAAGAAGTCGGGCTTGATGACGCTGGGCGTACTGACCTTGTTGCGCCCGGCGCGCAACCCCAAGGCCGCGCCGCCGCCAATGGCCGCCACGACGATCACGAGGACGAGGAGGACTTTCAGATAACGCATCGTTCGACTCCAGTGTTCATGCCGCGAAGAATCCAACCCCTCTCGCGGGGAATCAAGCCTCGAAATGCTCTCAGCCGAAACCCCGCGCCAGGGCGGCGGCGGCGGCGATGCCGTCGTTGACGCCCGCGCCGCTCGTGGCCTGACCGATGACGTGCAATCCGGGTAGGCGGCCGAGCTCGTCCGAGAGGGCGCGCAGGCGGGCCGCGTGCCCGAGATCGTACTGCGGGATCGCCGCCGCGTGGCGCCAGACCGAGACGAAGTCGGGGTCGACGCGCAGGTCGGCGATGGCGCGCAGATCGGCGACGGCGCTCGCCGCAATGGCGTCGTCGCTGGCGTCGACGACCGCGGGCTCGAACGTCCCGCCGTGCAGCGTGCGCAGGAGGACGGCGCCCGGCGGCGCGCGGTGGTCGAAGATCGACGAT
>DATKFB010000040.1:0-11662 GCA_035544435.1 Polyangia bacterium | reverse complement strand
CTCGCCGCCGAGCTTGCCCATGGCCATGACGACGAAGCGAGGCCCGGCCCCGCCCGGCGCGTCCGGGTCGTCCGCGACGGGCGGCCCCAGCTCGCGGCCGAGCTCGGCCTCGCAGAAGCGCACGGAGGCCTCGAGGCAGGCGTCGGCGAAGGCGGCGAGGTCGCGCGCGACCTCGGCGGTCGTCCCCCACCCGAGCTCGCGCGCGCCCATGCGCAGCACCTCGCGGCGGCGCGCGACGCGCAGGCGCCGCTTGAAGTCGGCGAAGTCTGTGGCGCCCGCCGTCTCGCGCTCGACGTCGTGCGCGATCAGCGCCGCCGGCTTGGGGGCACCGAGCCATGGATCGCCGGCCAGCGCCGCGAGCGCCGCGACGTCGGCGCCCAGCAGCTCAGGCAGGAGCTCTCCGCTCGCGACGAAGGCCTCGAGGAGAGCGCGCGCGACGGTGCCCTCGGGCGGGATGAGGCCGCCGCGCTCGACGAAGCGGGCCCGGCGCGCGTCGATGGCGGCGGATGAGCGTCGGCGTGGCTCGGCCGGCGCGTCCATCTACAGATCCGCTTGGGCCACCGAGAACTTGTTGTTCCGCTCGTCGAGGACCCGGAACGTCTTCTGCGCGTCGATTGGCAGGAGCTGCTGCAGGTGCCCCTGCTGCCCGCGCTCGAACAGGAAAAAATGCCGATGACCGCGGTTGCGGCCGAGCCAGTCCTTGAGCTTGTCGTCGGCGCCCTCTTGGTCGAAGACCGTGCGATCCTCCTGCGGGCCCTCGTAGATCTCGTTCTTCGTGTAAAAGGTCTCGCCGCGCCAGTACATCTGGTAGGCGATGAGCCGCTCCTCGGGCGACCGCCGCGTTCGGTAGTAGGTCGCGATGAGGTCCTTTTGCGACCAGAACGGCGCGACGGCCCGCATGTAGGCGTCGAGCAGGAAGTACGTGAAGAGGACGGCGGCGCCGGACAGCCCCACGAGCGCGAAGCGCCGCGCGCGCGCCCAGACGAGCGCGACGGAGAGCGCGCCGAAGGCCACGGTGAACGCGATGAGCGCGCCGCTGAAGTCGAGACTCTCGGGCCAGGGTCGACCGTGCGGGCTGTGAACGTAGTCGTACGAGAACAGCCACAAGAAGTGTTGCGAGGCGTTCTTCGTGCCCACGAGATCGACCGAGACGAGCAGCAGGAGCGGCACGCCCACAAGGACGGCGGCCGCGGCCGCTCGCGTGGCGCGCCGGCGGACGAGGTCGTCGAGGAAGCAGCCCACGACGATGGCGAGGCCCGGGATCGCCGGCAGCACGTAGTGGTGGAACTTCGTCATCGAGACCGAGACGACGGCGTACGACGATACGAACCAGATGGCGCCCAGCCAGATGATGCCCTGGCGATGGACCTCCTCGGGCGGCGGCGGCGCGCCGCCCACGGGCGTGGCGCGCCCGCGCATGACAGCCCAGCCGAGCGCCGCGGGCGCGACGGCCACCCACGGCAGCATGCCGTACCCGAGCTCGCGCAAGAAGTACTCGAAGCTTCCGCGGTCGCCGTGCCGGCCGATGACCATACGGCGCCAGTGATTGTCGCCGAAGAGCTCGTTCCAGAACGGCAGACCGTGGCGGATCAGCATGGCGTGGTGCCACGGCACGGCGACCACGGCCAGCGCGAGCAACGACACGAGGATGCCGTAGAGAAGCTGCGCGCGGCGCAGGCGGCGCCAGTTCCAGGTGAAGGCGAGGTAGGCCAGGAACACGATGAGCGGGAGGCCCAGGCCCGCGAGGCCTTTGGCGAGCACGGCCAGACCGCAAAGCATGGCGGAGATGTAGAGGTAGAGTGGCGCTTTGTATCGCGTGCGCGCCGCGAGGAAGACGAAGGCCGCGAACCCAAGGTAGTACGGGATCATGGCGACGGCGCCGTACATCTTCAAGGTGCCGCCGTGCCACGGCACCTCGATTTTCAATTGATACGAATCGATGACGAGCTGCGGGAGCGTGACGAGCGCGAAGAGCGCAAGGCCGCCGTAGAAGAGGCCGTGGTCGGGCCAGCTCCACCAGCCCGCGCCGCGCCGAGGGAGCTTTTCGTCGCGATCATCGAAGAGCGCGAGCGCGCCGAGCGCGAGCGCCATCGCCATCGGGCCGACGAAGGCCATGTCGGTCATGGCCTGGCGCGCGACGAGGCTGTACATGGGCGCCGTCGCGACGACGACGGCGGCGAGCACGCCCGCGCGCCGGCTCACGAAGCGCGCCGTCACGAGATAGATGGCGTAGATCCCGAGCACGCCCATGAGGCAAAACGGCGTGCGCACGGCCCACTCGGCCCGGTGCGTGAGCGCCATCTCGCCAGGGTCGCCGCCGGGCAGGCCCACGCGCGCGATGTGCATGCCGATGCTCATGATCCAGAACGAGAGCACAGGCTTCGACCAGAAGACGTCGACGTCGCGCGGCGAGCCCGGCCACCACAAGCTGATGAAGTCGCCCCGCTTCGTCATCTGGCGGGCGACCTCGGAGTAGTGCGTCTCCCACGGGTCCCAGAGGCCGTACGTCCCCGCGAAGGGCAAGTAGAGGAGCAAGCCGAACAGAATGACGCCGATCGCCATCTGTCGTTCGGTGAAACGATCGAAGAAGCTCACGTCCGACCACGCCGTCGCCGACGAAAGCGCAGTGGCGGCCGCGGGCTCCGGGCTCGCGCTGGCGCTCACTTGGCGAGGACCTTCTGGATGTTCAGAAGGTCGAGATCGATCGACTTGCTGACGCCGACGACCTCGCCGAGCGGCGTCGAGCGGACGTCGCCCTTGAGCAGGCCCACGAGGCAGCCGTGTTCGCCGCGCGCGAGCTGCTCGACGGCGCCCACCGCGAGGCGCGTCGCGAGCAGCCGATCGAAGGCGCCAGGCGTGCCGCCGCGCTGCACGTGGCCGAGCTGCGTGACGCGCAGGTCGAACCCGAGGCGGCCGCGGTTCTGCTCGAAGTACTTCGCGAGGCCCGCGGCGTTGTACTTCGCGCCCTCGGCAACGACGACGAGCGCGTGCGCCTTGCCGCGGCGGTACGCGCCCTCGAGATCGTCGGCGACGGCCTCGGGATCGATCTCGGCCTCTGGCACGACGACGGCGTCCGCGCCGCCCGCGATACCGGCCATGAGCGCAAGGTACCCGCACTTGCGGCCCATGACCTCGAGCAAGAACGCGCGCCGGTGCGAGGCGGCCGTGACGCGCAGGCGGTCGATGGCCTCGAGCGCGATGTTGAGCGCCGTGTCGACGCCGATCGTGATCTCCGACCCCGTGAGATCGTTGTCGATCGTCGACGCGACGCCCACGACGGGCAAGCCCATCATCGAGAGCGCGAGCGCGCCGGCCTGGCTGCCGTTGCCGCCGATGACGACGAGGCCGTCGATGCCGTGCGTCGAGAGGTTCGCGAGACCCTTCTTGCGCGTCGCCTCCTCCTTGAACGCCTCGAGGCGCGCGCTGCCGAGAAAGGTGCCGCCGAGGCCGAGGATGCCGCCCACGTCGCGCGGGCCGAGGGGCGCGATGTTCAGCCCGCCCTCGACGAGGCCCAGGTAACCGTTGCGGACGCCGAAGGTCTCCCACCCGTTCCCGAGCGCGAGGCGCACGACGGCCCGAATGGCCGCGTTCATGCCCGGGGCGTCGCCTCCGCTCGTGAGGACCGCAATACGCTTGGTCGCCATGGACGACGGGAACCTATAGCACAACGCTCGATTCGGCTACTCTGTCCCGCATGAGGCGGCCCGCGCCAAAGTTCCGTGTCCGCGCCCCCGCCCGTGCGTCGCCGCGCGTCGCCGCGCCCGCGCCCGCTGACCCCGACGACGACCCCGAAGACGCCGAGCCCGGGCGTCCCGCCGAGAAGAACTACATCACGCGCGTCGGGCACCGCCGGCTCACCGAGGAGTTCGACTTCCTGCGCAGCAAGAAGCGGCCCGAGGTCGTGAGCGCGCTCGCCGACGCCGCCGCCGAGGGCGACCGCTCGGAGAACGCCGAGTACATTTATAGAAAGAAGCAGCTCCGCGAGATCGATCGCCGGCTGCGCTTTCTCGCGAAGCGCCTCGACATCGCCGTCATCGTCGACCCCACCGAGCAGAAGCGCCGCGATCGCGTCTTCTTCGGCGCCACCGTCACGATCGAGGACGACGAGGGCAAGACGTCGATCTATCGCATCGTCGGCGCGGACGAGACCGTGACCGCCGGCGACATCTCCTGGCGCTCGCCCGTGGGCCGCGCCCTCCTCGGCAAGGCGCTCGGCGACACGGTGAGCGTTACGTGGCACGCCGGCATGCGCGAGCTCACGATCGCCGACATCGACTATCTGTGAGCCGCGAACGACGCGAGCCGGGCGCGCTCACGCCGAGAAGGGCGGCACGGGAACGCGCGTGATGGGGCTGTCGGTCTTTAGGCCGTCGCTGTCGACGTAGACGTGGTCGGCGACGATCGTCACGGCCCAACGCTGGCGCAGCTCATCGCGCGTCGTGAGGCGGGACACGGCCGCGCGCTCGATCGACCAGATCCCGACCTCTTCGAGGCCGGGCGGACGCTTCTTGATGCCGGCGAGCTGGCCCAGAAACCGGTCACGCGCCGCGGCTTCGTCGAACAGCGTCTGGACGCGCACGCCGCGGTTGTGGGCGATGACGCGCCGGATCTCCTCGGCGTCCGCGGCGCCGCACGCGATCCAAGTCACCGCCTTGAGCTCGGCGCTCACGATCGAGAGATCGGGCACGTCCCGCCGCGGTGGTCCGTCGGCGAGGCGCAGCCCGTCCTCGTGAAAGAGGCACCAGGCGAGCGCGCGCAGGATGACGTGCTCCGGAGGCGTCTCGGGATCGCGATCGACGATGAGCTTGCCGACGAGCTCGAGGCCTCGGTCGACGTGCGCGAGGGCGATGCGCAGCTGAAGTGGGCTCGGGGATGACATCCGCCCCTATCTGTCTCCGACGCCGCGCGCGTTGCAAGGTTTTCATGAGACTTCCCGACATCTGACTATCGTCGCGGCGGCCTCATGAGCGACCCTGCGTCCTGCTGTGTGATGCTAAGCTTCCGACGCCGGATGGATCTTTCGACAGCGAAGCTCGGCGCTTTGCGCGCGAGCGGCCACCTCTGTTTCCCCTACGAATCCGAGGACGAAAAGCGCACCACGCTCGTGGCGTTCGTTCGTGATGGCCTCGCTCGCCGCGAGCGTTGCGTTTATGTCGGTACGCACGCCGACCAGTCGGACCTCTTGCGGAGCCTCGACGCCGCGGGGGTGCGCGCCGCGGGGGCTATCGAACGAGGCGCGCTCGTCCTCAAGACGCAAGCCGAGACCTATCTGCGCTCGGGTCAATTCGATCCAGACGACGCCATTCGTGTCCTGGAGGAGCTCGTCGAGAGCGCGCTCGCGGACGGCTACGCCGGCCTGCGCGGCACGGGAGAGGCGTCTGCCCCCGTGTCCGACGAGTTGTGGCCGCTCGTGCTTCGCTACGAGTCCCTCGTCAACGAGCGCCTCGGCCGCAGTCCGTTTCTGGGCCTGTGTCGCCTTCCCGCGTCGCATAACCGCCCCGGGCGAGCCCAGGACCTGCTGCGCATGCACCCCCACGCCCTGCTGCGCGGCGAGGTGTGCGCGAATCCGTTCTATGAGCGGCCTGAGATCGTGCTCAGCGACGACGCTCACGCGCGCCTCGATTGGCAGCTGCACCAACTGCGGTCCATGCACCGCGCGCGCAGGCGCCTCGAGCACCGATCCGCCGATCGCCTCCTCTCGGCGCTCGCGGACGAGCTGGCCGATCCGCTGTTTGCGCTCAAACGCGAGGTGCACGCCCTCGGCGCCGCGCTCGACGAGACCGCGGTCCCGGAGCGCCTCGAAGCGGCTCAACGCCACCTTCACCGGCTCACGACGGCCGTCGAGGCGGTGCGCGACGCGGCGCGGCTCACCGAGCGCGATGGCGCGGCGGGCGACCGCGCGGACGACGGCGCCGCGCAGCCGGCCGAGTCTGAGGGTCACGATGGGCCTCCGCGCCCCTCTCGACGCTGAACCGGCTGTGTCGCCGTCGCCGTGACGCTCAAAGCGACATTCGATCGTTTCGACATCGAGCGGCTCATCGGGTCGGGCGGCATGGCCACGGTCTATCGCGCCATCGATCGCCAGACCGACGAGCCGGTCGCGCTCAAGGTCCTCCACGGCCGCTCCGTCGAGCAAACCGAGCGCTTCGAGCAGGAGGCCGAGCTGCTCGCGGAGCTCTCGCACCCGGCCATCGTGCGCTACGTCGGGCACGGCACGACGCCCTTGGGCGAGCACTACCTCGCCATGGAGTGGCTCGACGGCGAGACGCTCGAGGACGCCCTCGGGCACGGGCCCCTCACGATCGAACAGAGCGTCGAGCTCGGCCGGCGCGTCGCCGAGGCCCTCGCGAGCGCCCACCGGCGCGGCATCGTCCACCGCGACATCAAGCCGGGCAACCTGCTCCTGCCGGGAGGCGCGCTGCCCGGTGTGCGCGTCCTCGACTTTGGGCTCGCGCGCCGCGTCCTCGATCAGCGTCGCATCACACAGTCGGGCGGCATCATGGGGACGCCGATGTACATGGCGCCCGAGCAGGCGCGCGGCGAGCCCTACATCGACGCGCGCGCCGACATCTTCGCGCTCGGCTGCGTGCTCTTCCAATGCCTCACGGGCCAACCGCCGTTCACGGGACCGACGGCCATGGCCGTGCTCGCCAAGATCTGCCTCGACGAGTCCTTGCCCGTGCGTGAGCTCTGCCCCGGGCTGCCCCAGGACCTCGAGCAGGTTCTGTCGCGCATGCTCGCCAAGGAGCGCGGCGGTCGTCCGCCCGACGCGACCGCCGTCGCCGTCGAGCTGACGCGCATCGGGGACCGCCTGGCCCACGCCGAGGGCAGGCCTGCCACGCCTTCGGGCGGCATCACGACGCGCATCGAGCGCGGCGCCCTCACTGCGGGCGAGCAGCGCGTCGTCTGCGTCGTGCTCGTCACCCGACCGAAGGCCGACGCCGAGGAGCTGAAGCGCACGCTGGAGCTCGAGCCCGCCGGCGCGGGTGTCGCCGTCGAGCCGCCCGCGCCGCCCGCGTTGCCCGCGCGACCTGACCACTCGACCGACACGCTCGTGCTCGTGCCCCAGTCTCCCTTCGATCCGGGTGACGTCGACGCGCTGCGAGCGGCCGTTCAGCCCTACGGCGCGCGGCTCGAACGCCTGCTCGACGGCTCGATGATCCTCACGCTCTCGGGCCGCGGGGCGCCTACCGACCAGGCGACGGCCGCCGCGCACTGCGCCCTCATGCTGCGCGCCGCGCTGCCCGACGTCGCCACGTCGATCAGCACGGGCCGCGCCGTCCTCTTCGGGCGGTTGCCCGTGGGTGACGTCATCGATCGCGGCGCCGAGCTCCTGCGCGGCCAGCCGCGCGGCACCGTGCGTCTCGACGAGGTCACGGCCGATCTGCTCGGCGAGCGCTTCGAGATCGCGGGCCACGAGGGACACCGGATGCTCCGCGGGGAGCGGCAGCTCGGCGAGCGGCCGCGCACCGTCCTCGGCAAGGCGACCGAGTGCGTGGGCCGCGAGCGCGAGCTCGCGCTGCTCGAGGGGACGTTCGAGGAGTGCGCCGGCGAGCCGGTCGCGCGCGCCGTCATCGTGACGGCCCCCGCGGGCGGCGGCAAGTCGCGCCTGCGCCACGAGCTGCTCGAGCGCCTGCGCGCCGGCGAAAGACGGTTCGAGCTGCTCGGCGGACGCGCCGACGCGATCGCGTCGGGCTCCCCGTTCGGCCTGCTCGGGCCCGCGATCCGCGCGGCCGCCGGCCTCGCGAGCGGCGAGCCCGACGAGCGCCGCCGCGAGAAGTTGCTGGAGCGCGTGTCCCGTCACCTCCCGGGAGAGGCTGGGCACCGCGCCGCCGAGTTCCTCGGCGAGCTCACGGGCGTGCCCTTCCCCGCCGACGACAGCCCCGCCCTCGCCGCCGCGCGCGCGGATCCCCGCCTCATGAGCGACCAGCTGCGCACGGCCTGGCTCGCCTGGCTCGCCGCCGAGTGCGAGGTCGGCCCCGTCCTCCTCGTCCTCGACGACGTCCACTGGGGTGATCGGCCCAGCCTTCAGTTCGTCGAGGCCGCGCTGCGCGCGCTGCGCGACCGGCCGTTCATGGTGCTGGCCTTCGCGCGCCCCGACGTCGACGACGTCTTCCCCGACCTCTGGCGCGAGCGCGACGTCCAGCGCGTCACGCTGCGTGGGCTCACGCGCCGCGCTTCGCAGCAGCTCGTGCAGCAGGTGCTCGGGACCAGCCTCGACGCCGATACGCTCGAATGGGTGCTCGAGCGCGCCGACGGCAACCCGTTCTATCTCGAGGAGCTCATGCGCGCCGTCGCGACAGACGCGCGTACCTCGTTGCCCGAGACGGTCGTCGGCATGGTTCAGGCGCGCCTCGACGCCCTCGGCGAGGATCCGCGCCGCGTGTTGCGCGCCGCGAGCGTGTTCGGGCAGACCTTCACGAAGGCGGGCCTGGGCTCCCTGCTCTCGGAGCGCGATCGGCAGATCCTGCCCATGTGCCTCGACATGCTCGTCACGCGCGAGGTGGTCTTCCCGCGCGAGGCGAGCGGCGGCGTCGTCGGCGAGGACTTCGTCTTCCGGCACGCGCTGCTGCGCGACGCCGCCTACGCCATGCTCACCGAGGGCGATCGCGCGCTCGGTCACCTTCTGGCCGCCGAATTCATCGAGCGGTCGGGCGAACGCGACGCCATCGTGCTCGTCGAGCACTTCGAGCGCGGCGGCGATCTGGCGCGCGCCGCGGGCTTCTGCCGCGCCGCCGCCGCCGAGGCGCTCGAGGCCAACGACCTCGGGGGCGCCGTCGCGCGCGCCCGGCGCGGCGCCGCGCTGGGCGCCTCGGGCGCGCCGCTCGGGCGGCTCCACCTCATCGAGGCCCAGGCGCAGTTCTGGCGCGGCGAGTATGCCCTGGCGGAGACGGCCGCCACGGCGGCGGCGCAGCTCTTCGCAGACGGCTCGCCGTCCTGGTTCGAGACCCTGGGCGAGCTCGTGACGGCGCTCGGCCAGCAGGGCAAGTACCCCGAGGTGAGCCGCTGGGCCGACGTCGCGAGCGCGACGGTGGCCACCGACGATGCCCGCCACGCCCAGCGCGGGTGCCTCATCCGCGCGGCCGGCTACTTGCTGCCGGGCGGAAGGTACGACGCCGCCGACGCCATCCTCGCGCGCGTGAGCGCCGAGACCGAAGAGTTCGCGACGCTCGAGGCGGCGGCCGCCGCCAAGGTCCACGCCGTGCGCGCGGCGCGCACGTTGCACAGCGGTGACCAGGCCGCCGCCATCGCGCTTTACGAGCGGGCCATCGCCGCGGCGACGTCCGCGGGCGACGCGCGCATGGTCAGCGAGATGCACGGCAACCTCGCGGCCACCTGGGCCGACCTCGGCCAGCTCGACGAGGCCGAGTCGGGGCTGCGCCAGTGCCTCGCGGACGCCGAGCGCCTCGAGCTTCTGCACATCCGCGTGTGGGCCCTCCTCAACCTCGGCAACGTCCTCACGGCGAGCGGCCGTCTCGACGAGGCGCGCCGCGCCGCGACGGCGGCCCTCGAGTTCGGCCGCAAGCAAGGCGACCAGCGTCTCGAGGGCGCCGCCCTCCTCTATCTTTCGACGATCGCCTTCCTCGGCGGCGAGCTCCGCGACTCCGAGCACCGCGCACGCCTGGCAACGGAGATCCTGCCGACGCCGCTGCAGCCCGCCGGGCTGGCCGCCCTCGCGCGCACCGAGCTCGCCGCGGGCCGCGTCGAGGAGGCGCTCCAGCACGCCCGCCTCGCGAACGAGCGGCTAGCGACGATCGGCCACGTCGAGGACTACGAGTCGCTCGTGCGCCTCATCCTCGCCGAGGCGCTCGACGCCGCGGGCGAGGTCGAGCCGGCGCGCGCCGCTCTGCGCGCCGCGCACGACCGCCTGATGGCGCGCGCCGCGCAGATCGTCAACCCCGACTGGCGGAGCGGATTCCTGACGCGCCTGCTCGACAACGCGCGCACCCTTCGCCTCGCCCGGCGCTGGAATCTGTAGGCCCTCGTCCTCCGAAGACAGGCCAGGCAAAGTTTCCGGCTTGTCAACAGGAGAGAGAGCGCGCGAACGGAGTTGCAGGAACGCAGCAGCCACGATATCGCTGGAGTCATGCACATCCTCGTCAATACAGGTGGCGGTGACGCGCCGGGGCTCAACGCCGTCATCCGCGCGGTGACGTTGTCCGCTTTGCGCCGCGGCTGGAAGGTCACGGGGATCAAGCGCGGCTACCACGGGCTGCTCGAGCCGTCGGGCACGGGCCTCGTCGACCTGACGCGCGACAAGGTCCGCGGCATCGCCCACCTGGGCGGCACGATCCTCGGCACGGTGAACAAGGGCCATCCCTTCGAGTTCCTCGTCACGCGCGACGGCAAGCAGATGACGATCGACATCTCCGATCAGATCATGCAGCGCTTCCGCGAGGTCAAGGCCGACGCGCTCATCGCCATCGGCGGCGACGGCGCCTTCCGCATCGCGAGCCGCTTCATCGCCAAGGGCATGCCCATCGTGGGCGTGCCCAAGACGATCGACAACGATCTGTCCCACACGCAGGCCACCTTCGGTTTCGACACGGCGGTCACGGTGGCCACCGAGGCCATCGATCGCCTGCACAGCACGGCCGAGTCGCACGAGCGCATCATGGTCGTCGAGGTCATGGGCCGCTACGCGGGCTGGATCGCCTTGCACGCGGGCGTGGCCGGCAACGCCCACGTCATCCTCATGCCCGAGATCCCCTTTGACATCGAGAAGGTGGTCGCGCGCATCAAGGCGCGCTACGCCGGCGGCCGCCGCTACTGCGTCGTCGTCGTCGCAGAGGGCGCCATCCCGAAGGACGGCGCGCTGAGCACGCTCGGCGTGGAGCTGGGCCGCGAGATCCGCCTCGGAGGCCTCGCCGAGAAGGTCGGCGCCGCGCTCGAGACGCGCACGGGCTTCGAGATGCGCTCGCTCGTGCTCGGCCACCTCCAGCGCGGTGGAAGCCCCACCCACCGCGACCGTCTGCTCGCGCTGCGCTTCGGCGCCGCCGCGGTACGCATGGTCGAGCAGGGCAAGTTCGGCTACATCGTCGCGTACCAGCCGCCGCACATGGTGCCCGTCAGCATCGACGACGCCATCTCCGTCATGAAGACCGTCCCGCTCGACTCGGACACCGTTCAAACGGCGCGCGACCTGGGCATCTGCCTCGGAGATTGAACTCAGGAATAAGTGACGCGGCGAACGTTTTCCGGACGTGGGGGGACGTCACGGCCAGTCGCCTACGCGCGCATATTCGCAATTCGGGTTATCATGCCGCCCGGCGTCGCGGCCTATGAGCCCTCCTCAGGAACAAGATCCCACCATCAATAACCTGGATCCGTTCCCGGGTCGCCTCATCGCCGGGAACTTTCGGATCGAGAAGCTCATCGGGCAGGGCGCGATGGGCAACGTCTACAAGGCGGAGCAGCTCTCGCTCGGCAAAGCCGTGGCCGTGAAGGTGCTGCACGCACACCTCATGGACGACGAGAAGCTCGTCGGCCGCTTCAAGCGCGAGGCCAAGAGCGCCTCGAAGCTGAATCACCCGAACTCGATCCAGATCATCGACTCGGGCCAGGACAAAGACGGCACACTCTACATCGCCATGGAGCTCCTCGCCGGGCGGGACCTAGCCCAGGTGATACGCGACGACTTCCCGCTGCCCTTGCCTCGTGT
>DATKFB010000039.1:0-2232 GCA_035544435.1 Polyangia bacterium | reverse complement strand
TACCAGCCGGTCGACACATCGGAGCTCATCTCGCGCGAGCACTATCTCATGTGGCAACCGGAGTCGATTGGTCCCTACGTCCGCGCTGGTCGTTTCTACGCCCCCTTCGGGCTGCGTCTTTCAGAGCACATCCTTTATATTCGGCGAGATCTGGGCTTCGATCTATTGGAGGAGACCTACAATGTCTCGGGCGGATTCATCTTCCCCGAGGCCGAGATTCACCTGACGCTCTTCGGCCCCGACCTCGTCCGCCACATCGGCAGCCGGGAAAAGGGCGTCGCCGCGTACCTCGAGCGGCGCTTGTTCGACGACGCCGTCGCGCTCGCCGGACAGATGCGCCTCGCGGCCGAGCCGGGCGTGACCCACTTCACGGCGGGCGCGGTCGCCAAGGCATACTCGGAGCGGCTCCACTCGATGTTGCTCTTCGAGGTCGATGGCGTGCAATCCGTCTTCGACAACGCGGCCCAGACCGCTCGCCGGCAAGTGGTGGGCTTGCTCGGCGTAAGCGTCTTTCCCACGACGGGGGTCATGGTGACGCTGCTCGGAGAGCGGAATCAGGTGGATGTCGAGCTCCCCGACGCTTGGACGGCGGGGACCTTCCTTCTCAACTGGTTTCCCTACGCACACGTCGAATTGCAGCTCATGGAGCGCGTGCAGTTTCCCGAGGGCGGGCAGGCCGCGAACACGATCCTTCTGCAGATGCATTACTACCTTTAGCGACCACCTAGCGACCCTCTGCGCCGGTGGCTTCAGGGGCGATCGGCGGCGCGGGCGTGCGGCGGAGCCCCCGGGCCCGGCGGGACAGGCGCCGCACGACAATGACGGCCAAGGCAACAAAGGCCAGCAGCCAGAAGACGATCCGCCCGGCGGCCGGCCACAAGAGGCCTCGCGTGGTCCCCCACATTTCGTCGAGGCCTGCCTGCGCTATCCCCGCCGCGCGCGCGCGGCCGATGAGCCGCCATGCGCGGAAGGGCTCTCGGCGCTCCACCGCGAGCGCCCACTCGAACGAGATCGCGGTGGCGTCGTTCGGTGCCGACTTCACGAGGGCCGCCGTGCACGCTTCGAGCGCGGGCACGTCGTGGGCGCGTAGGGCGAACTCACACCGATTGGCCTGGGCGACGACGGCGCTCGTCGGGTCGCTGTCGAGGTGAGCCAAGACGGCGTCCAAATTCTTGTGGTCCTCGTCGGAGAGCGGGCCAGCCCCTGCGAGCACGAGGCGGACGTAACGCTTGTAGTCGCTCACCGTCACGCCTTCCTTGAAGAGGGCCTCGTGACAGGCCCTGAGCGCGAGCTTGCGATCACCAATCGTCAGGAGCTCGTCGCACAGCTTGGTGTACGCGTAGGCGCGGGTGGGAACCGCTTTCGTGAGAGCGCCGTAGTAGCGGGCCGCCGCGACGTGATCGCCCTTGCCAGCCGCTTTCTGGGCCCTCGCCAGGAGATCTTGCAGGAAGTAGCCGAAGGCCAGGGGGTTCTTCATCTGCCCCTCGAGCGTTGGCACGCTCGAGATCGGATTGGCGTCGTCAATCGGGAGCACGCTCATCTCTGGGGGCAGCTGCGGATTCTCCGCGCGCACGCCGTGACCTCCCAGCGTCACGAGCGCAAGCGCAACGGCCGCGGCGGCTTGTGATCGCCGGCGCAGGCCGAGCCGCCTCGAGCGCGAGGCAGCGTGCGCGCCCGTCGCGAGTAGAAAGAGCACGAACGCGATCCGCCCCAGCCAAATCCAAGGGGAGACATGTTGCCTCGCTTGCGCCAAAGCGCCGATCGTCAGCGGGTCCCCAGGCGCGACACGCTGCAGATCACCGAGGGCGCCATCCAGCATCTCGCGATCACCGAGGCTCCTGGCGACGTCGGCCTTGGCCAAATAGGCCCACGGTTGGCCCGGCGCCGTGCGGAGATTGGCCTGCGTCACGAGCACCGCCATCGCCAGGTCGTCCATCGTCGGCGGTCTCGGACCGCTCACGAGCGAGGCCACGCGATTGCGCATGTCCTCGGGCGTTCCGCCGAGCAAGAACGTCCTGTCGCACGCTTCCCGCGCGACGCCATAGTCGCCGACCTCGAGCGCGAGATGGCAGGCACCCCTCGCGGCGTTCACGTCGTGGGGAGCCGCGGCCCGCGCCCGTGCGAAGAGTGAAGCCGCCTCGGAAAAATGGCCGCTTCGCCACTCCGACTGGGCCTGGCTCGTCAGTGTTGCCGCTTCCGCCTGACCAGCTTCTTGACCGGCTGCCGCGGGCT
>DATKFB010000038.1:0-5633 GCA_035544435.1 Polyangia bacterium | reverse complement strand
CCCCGCCCGCACCGTAGAGAGCCGGAGAGAAGCTCAACCGTACTTCCCGGAAGTTCCGGTCGGTGGTATGCAGGCGGCCATGGATGCTCTTTTCAGCGTGGCGACGGCGGCTCTTCTTCTTCGGTGGGCGCACGTCGTTTTCGGAATCATCTGGATGGGTCACCTTTACTTCTTCAACCTGGTGAACGTGCCGTTCCAGGGTGGGCTCGACAAAGAGCTCAAGCCCAAGGTGAATCCGGCGCTGCTGCTGCGCGCGTTCTGGTGGTTCCGCTGGAGCGCCATGTACACGTTCATCCTCGGGCTCTGCCTCTACGTCTGGCACTACGTCGCGCCCGAGCACAACATGACGTACCCCGAGGGCGGCGTCACGGGCCGAGGGATGTGGATCTCGTTCGGCATGCTCCTCGGCATCATCATGTGGTTCAACGTCTGGTTCGTGATCTGGCCGCGCCAGAAGAAGATCCTCGGCGGCATGGCGGCGGGCACGCCCCACCCCGACGCCGCCAAGCTGGCGGCCACGGCCGGGAAGGCCTCGCGCTTCAACACCTACGCCTCGGGCCCGATGCTCTTCGGCATGGTGGGCGCCACGCACTTCAGCGCCATGAGCTTTCCGGTGCTGCTCGTCGTCAGCATCATCGGGCTCGGCTTCTGGTTCGGGATGATCAAGCGCTCGTTCAAGGTGAAGATCACGGCCTGATCCGGGCTCGAAGTTTGACGGGGGCCGATCCCGGGAGAACAATCCCGAGATGAGCCCCCTCTGCTTTTTGTCCGTCCTGACGGCGGCGCTGGGGGCGCTCGGCGCGCGTCCGGCCCTCGCGGCGAATTCCGAGCCGCCGCTCGTGCACCCGATCTACTCGAACCTCCCCGACCTCGCGGAGGACGACTTCACGCGCCGGGCCTTCGCGGCGGCGACGGCGCGCTACAAGCTCGCGCCGCTCGAGATCATCGACGTCCCCGCGGCGCCAGCGCCGCGCGCGCCCGTGCTCCTCAAGTCGGCCGTCACCAAGACGCTCAAGCTCGCCTTCGACGAGGCGCTCGCGGAGCTCGAAGGCGTGATTGCCGAGCTCGACGCGACGGGCGGCGCGGGCCTCACGAGGGACGAGCTCGCCGACGTCTTCCTCTACCGCGGCATGGCGGTCGCGCGCGCCGACTGGAAGGCCCCGGCGGCCATCGACGCGTCGGCCATGGGCGCGGCGCGCACGCAAGCCTTCGCCGATTACGCGCGCGCCGCCGTGCTTGCGCCGGACCGCGCGCTCAACCCGCGCGAGGTCCCGCCGCAGGTCGTCGCCGACTTCGCGCGCGCCGTCGCCGAGGCGCGCCAGCAACCGCGCGCGACGCTCGTCGTGCGCGGCGACGCAGACGCGACGGTGAGCCTGGACGGCGCGGCGCCCGCGCACGTCGCCGGCGGAGTCACCTTTCACGACGTGACGTACGGCGAGCATTTTCTCGCCGTCGAGGAGCTCGGTCGCGCGCCCTGGGGCAAGCGCCTCACGGCGGGCGCGCAGACCGTCGACGAGACGATCCCGCCGCGCGCGGCACTTACGCTCGACGATCGCATCGCGGCCGACCACGCGCGCCGCATGGGCACGCTGTTCGCGCTCGTGGCCGAGCGCAAGCCGGGCCCGGGCGCGCAGGTCGAGCTGCGCCTCGTCGACCTCTCGGGCGCGAAGCGCGACGCCGCGCTCGTCTCGACGACGCGTGACGAGCACGGCGCCCTCGACGCCGCCGTCATGCGCCTCGACGAGGAGGCACGCCGCATCCAGCAGGTCCTGCTCGCGAGCGGCGCGCCGCCGCCCGTCGCCGTCGCGGCGCCGCCCGACACGCCCGCCCCGATCCTCGTGGCGCCGCCCCCAGCACGCGCGACCTTCCACGACGACCCGCTGGCCTGGGCGCGCGACCGCTGGCCGCTCATGACGGCCATCGGCGTCGTCGTGGGCGCGGCCCTCGTCCTCAGCGTCGCCGCCTCCAACTGAACGACCGACGGCCCGCCTGGCCGCGCTGCCGCGTTAGACACCCGCACGGCGTCCGGGCTATACCTGCCCGATGAGCGGCCCGGCGCGGCGCACCCGCAGCTTCGGCACGTCGATCTTCACGGAGATCACGGCGCTCGCGGCGGCGCACGACGCCGTCAACCTCGGCCAGGGTTTCCCCGACTTCGCGGCGCCCGCCTTCATCAAAGAAGCGGCCATGCGCGCCATCCGCGAGGACCACAACCAGTACGCGGCCGCCCCCGGCCGGCCGCGCCTGCGGGCGGCCCTCGCGGCGCGCTGGGAGCGCCTGCACGGCGTCGCGGTCGACGCCGACACGGAGATCACCGTCGCGAGCGGCGCGACCGAGCTCCTGCACGACGCCCTCCTCGCCGTCGTCGAGCCCGGCGACGAGGTCATCGTCTTCGAGCCCACTTACGACGCCTACGTCCCCGACATCATCATGGCGAGCGGCATCGCGCGCCCATTGGCGCTGCGCCCACCCGACTGGCGCTGGGACCCCGACGAGCTGCGCGCCACCTTCGGCCCTCGCACGCGCGCCGTCATCCTGAACACGCCCCACAACCCGACCGGCAAGGTCTTCGCGCGCGACGAGCTCGAGCAGCTCGCGGCGCTCTGCAACGAGCACGACACGCTCGTGATCACCGACGAGGTCTACTCAGAGATCACCTTCGACGGCGCCGCCCACGTCCCCATCGCGACCCTCCCCGGCATGCGCGACCGCACCATCACGATCGACAGCATGGGCAAGACCTTCAGCGTCACCGGTTGGAAGGTAGGCTGGTCCATCGCCCCCGAGCGCCTGACGCGCGCCATCCGGAGCGTCCATCAATTCGTGACCTTCACGGGCTCCGTCCCATTCCAAGAGGCCCTCGCCGAAGGCCTCGCGCTCGCCGAGACGAACGGCTACTACGCCGAGGTCCGCGCCGCCTACGCCGCGCGCCGCGACCGCCTCACCGCCGTCCTGCGCGCCGCCGGCCTCGCGCCCATGCCGACCCAAGGCGCCTATTTCATCCTGACCGACACGACCGCCTTCGGCTTCCTCGACGACGTCACCTTCTGCCGCCACCTCTGCACCGAGATCGGCGTGGCCGCCATCCCCACGTCGGTGTTCTACGCCGACCCCAAGACGGCGCCGCCGCTGGCGAGGTTCTGCTTCGCAAAACGCGACGAGACGATCGACGCGGCGGCGTCTCGGCTGCGAAAGCTTCGCCCGTTGCATTGAGTTTTGAGCCTAAAGACAGTTCCAGGAAGCACCGCGCCGTGGCGCGTCGCAAACCGACGCCCCGCATTGGTATTCGATTGAATCGAGATAGAGTCCAAAGGGCCCGCTCCACCAGCTTTACGCCCACCACGGAGGTTCGAGATGCGGACATTAGTACTGACTTCGACTATCGCCCTGCTCAGCTTCGGCTCGACGGCCCAGGCGCACTTCGTGCTCATGTCGCCGCCGCCAACCAATCCCGGCGACGCGACCCAAGGAAAAGGCGCACCCCCCTGCGGACCCGATACGGCAGCAGCCGCATCGCCCATGGCTGCTCAGGGCGGACATACGATCATGTTGAAGCTGCAGGAAACAGTTCGCCACGGTGGCTTCTACCGCGTGGCGATGTCGATCAATGCCCGGTCGGAAATCCCCGTTGACAACGTGGTTTACGACGCCGCGAACAAAATACTACCGCCGAGCGGTAACCCCCAGGGGACGTCCGATCATGCGGATACCGAAGCCACTCCGGTTTTCCCCGTCCTGGGCGACAACCTCTTTCCGCATCCGCAAGCGGGCGCAGGCAACCAGATCTATCAGATGGCGCTCATGCTCCCCAACGTGACGTGTGCCAAGTGCACCCTTCAAGTCATCGAATTCATGGCGCCTCACGGCTTTAACCCGGGCGGCGGATATTTCTACCATCATTGCGCCGACCTCAAGATCACCGCCGACCCGGCGATGCCCCCGTTCTCGCCTGGCGCTGACGGAGGAGCAGCCGACGCGTCCGCCGATGGCAAGCCGGACAGCGGAGCGGCCGGCAACACGGGTGCCGCGGGATCCGGCGTGGCCGGGTCTATGGGTTCTGCGGGCGCCGCGGGTTCAGGCTCGGCAGGAGCAACGGGGAGCGGTGGTGAGGCCGGAGCAACGGTAGCGACGGGCGCCGGAGGCTCGACAGGATCGGCCGGGTCCTCCACGGCTGGCGTAACCGGGACTGGTTCCGGAGCCGCTGGTACTGGCGCCCCTCGATCGAGCGGTGGCAGTGGTTGCAGCTTGGCTGGAGCAAGCGGAAACGCGCTTGGCTGTGGGCTCGTTGCGCTGATGCTCCTCGGTGGCTTGTTCCGTCGTCGCGAGCGCCCAGAGAAGGTCTAGGTAGCCTACGTCCGACATCTCAATTAGTGGTTTGGAGCTCGAGAGATGTTACGGCATGTCGATGAAGATCGTCGCGCTGTTGGGCGGATCTCCGAAGAGGGAGCAAATAAAAGCGACGCTATTGGCGCCGAAATAGAGCTCCTCGGCGGGGCCATCGTCGCGATGAGCCCGCAGGATCCCCGCCACGCGGCCACTGTCACCCGGCTCGCGGAGGCGCTCATGCGGGCGGTCGGGGCCGACAAGCTTGTGCGGATCCAGGCGCCATTCTCCGCGTCCGATCAATCGCTCCCCGAGCCGGATGTCGCAGTGGTCCCACGGAGGGGCGACGACGGGCATCCCGATGCCGCATTCCTCGTCGCGGAGGTCGCGAACACGTCGCTACAAAAGGATCGCTCGCTCAAGAGCGACGTCTACGCCCAGGCAGCCATCCCCGAATATTGGATCGCCGATCTCGCGAGGCGCAGCATCGAGGTTCGCAAGGCCCAGCTCAACGGCCGCTACACGATCAGGGCCGCCGTTCACCCCGGGAACACCGTCAGGATCGACGCGCTGGACAACGCCGAGATCGCCGTCAGCGACGTTCTCCGCTGACCCGCCGCGCCCGCCAACTACACGGTCTCGGGCTCGTCCTCGATCTCGATCTTGATGTTCCAGACTTTGGCGAGCCAGTCGAGGAGCTCGGCTTCGCGGCCCTCGATGGCCTCGGAACCGGCCGCCTCGAGCATCGTTCCGAAGATGAGCTCGCGTGCGTCTTGGCGGCCTATCTTCGCGAGGAAGGCCTTGAAGCCCTCCACGTCCGTGAAGCGCTTCTCGAATGCGTCGAGCGTGCTCTCGTAGGCTTCCTCGCCGAAGGCGTCCACGAGATCCTCAATGTCCTCGAGCTCCTCCTCCGACACATTGCCGTCGGACAGGACCGTCAACTTCATGAGACCCACGAGCGCCGTGCGCTCATCCTGGTTCAGCTCTTCGAGCTCCATGGCGCAAGAGTCTCACTTGCGCGGCCGGCGTCAAGAGCGCCGTCAGTTCGTCAGGAGGAGCGCGGGCGCGTCGCCCACGCCGAAGTGCTGGACGCCGAAGTAGCCCGAGGCCACGTAGACGTCTTGCTTCGCGAACTCGATGTTGTTGGCCCAGCCGAGCGTGCGCACGAAGCGCACGCCCACGGGCGCCCCCGGCGAGGACACGTCGACGACGAGGAAGCCGTCGCCCGGCAGGTTCACGAGCAAGCGCCCCTCGTGCACGCCCACGACGTCGCTGCCGTACATGCCCGTGGCGCCGTCGAAGAGTGAGGC
>DATKFB010000037.1:0-19884 GCA_035544435.1 Polyangia bacterium | reverse complement strand
TGGCGTGGGCGTCATCATGTTCCTGTCGCCGAACGTCGGCCTCGAGCTCGGCTACGACGTCTTGTGGTTGTCGCCCCGGTCGTTCTGCGCGGACCTGTTCTCGTGCACGATCCAAGGTCCCGTCATCGGGTTGCGCCTCGCGTTCTGAGCGCGGTCGCGCTGGCGGCGCGCCAATTGGCCGCGCGACAGGCGCGCCGGCTTTGCTACTCTCGCGCCGTGCGCTGGCTCTTCTTCATCGTCCTCCTCACGGCCGCGTGCGGATCCCCCGCCGTCGCGCCCCCTTCGTCGCGCGTCATCGAGATCGACATCGACGACCACGGCCTCGCGGGGCTCTGGATGGCCGACGCTCCCAACATCAAGAGTCTCATCCAGCGCGGCACCTTGGCCTTCTCGCGCGTCATCATCCCGACCCACAGCAACCAGAACAACATGTCGTTGCTCACCGGGCAGTACCCCGACGGGACGAACGTGCCCGCGAACTCGTGGCTCTCGCGCAGCGCCGGCCTCACGCCGCCAGTGAGCTTGCCGGGAATCGCCGCGGGCGACTACATCCTCTACGACAAGAACCCGCTGCGCGTGCGCAGTGACAGCCTGTACCGGGTCGCGCAGCGCGCCGGCCTCCGCTCGGCGTATTTCGGACAGCTCCCTCCCTTCGAGGGCACGGCTGACGAGGTCCACCTCACGATCGTCGGCGCGCCGTTCCTCACGACCACCATCACGCCCGATCTCGCGCACCAACTGCTCACCGACGTGCTGCACTACCCGGCCGAGGTCGTCGATCGCTATCACCTCGATGGCCCGGGCGACGCGGGCGAGAACCTCGTGCACTTCACGATCCATGACGCCGCCGCCTTCGTGCGCGCGGCGCCCTCCGCGGCGGCCATTCCGGCATTCATGTTCATCTGGGACTTCCTCGCCCTCGACGACGATCCGACGAGCCTCTCGGGAGCGAGCGGCGCGGACGTCATCAAGTCGATCGAGCAATACGACGCCGCCATCGGCGATCTGCTGGCGGCACTCGGCGACAGAGGGCTCCTCGACGACACGAACATCCTGTTCACGCTCGACCACGGCAAGGTCGACACGCACGAGCAGGTGGCGCTGGGCACGCACGGCGCGACGACCGCGCGGCCCGCGGACGGCCAGCTCGGCGCCGCCGTGACGGCCGCGGGCGCGGCCCTCGGGATCTCGACGGCGGACTACGCGGTCGTCAACGAAGACGGCGACGCTCAGATCTACGCGAACGTCCCCCACGCGGGAACGCCCGCGGGCGCCGCGCGGCAACAGGAGGTCACGCACGCGTTGCTCTCGATCATCCAGGGCGGCGCCATTGCCGGCCTCGACGTCACGCGCACGATGACGGCCGACGGCGCGATGGGCACGCGCCGATTCCACGACGTCCGCGCCTCGGGCCCTAACCAGGCCGACATCGTCGTCTTCCCCGAGACGGACTGGACGCTGAATCAGGTCGACACCACCAACGCCCTGCCCGGGCCCTTCCTCGAGCACACGAGCTTCCCCTACGGACGCCACGGCGGCTATTCGATCGACGAGCTCTACGTACCCTTGGTCATGGCCGGGCCGGCGTTCAAGCAAGGCGTCCTGCTCCCCCACCCCGTCGAGCACCCCGAGGTCGCCGCGACGGCCGCCTGGGCGCTGGGCGGCTTGCGCCTGCAGACGAGCGCGCGCGGCGCCGTCGCCGCGGCCCTCGCGGGCGATCCCGGCGAGACCGTCCCCTTGCCCGACCCCGTCTCCGGCGCGCGCGAGCTGGCGCTCAGCGCGGCGGGCTTCGACGGGACCGTGACGCTCGCGGGCCCTCCCGCGAAGGCGGCCGTCATCGTCGATGTCGCGGGGCTGTACGACGACGAGATCTTCGCCGATCCGATGGTCGCGGCGGCCGCGGCGTCGCTGCGCGAGCTGGCGGCCGCGGGGACGCGGTTCGAGGACGTCTGGGCGCGCAGCCGCGATTGGCCCGTCACGGAGCTCCAGATGGTCACGGGCGGCTACCCTATCGAGAGTCCCTGGGTGTCGATGGCCGAAGACGATCCGACGCAGGTCGTGTTGCCCGCGCTGGGATTGCTCGCCATGCCGCCCCCGGTCGCTCGCGTCGCCGACGTCGCGGCATTCAACGCCTGGCGCCGCGCGACGGTCTTCGGCGCCGAGACGCTGTTCGGCGCGGCGCATGCCGCCGGCCTCGCGACGGCGCTCGTGGGCCAGCCCGACTTTCATACCTTTCACATCTCGACCGTCGACATCGACGTGCAGACCGCCACCGACGCCGCCGGCGCCGCCGCCGCCGTGAGCGAGCAGCTCGCGCGAACACCCCGAGCGCTGATCGTCGTCGCGCTCGGCAGGAGCCGCACCGCCGAGCGTCACTCGCCGCTCGCGCTCGCGGAGCTTGAGACGGTCGCGGGCGCCGTTCGTGACGTCGCGCGGGCCGCAGGCGACGCCCTCGTCGTCGTCACGAGCCGAGGCGCGACCACCATCGACGATCCCGGCTCGGACTACTACGGCGCGGGCACCTCGCGCCACGTTCCCCTCATCCTCTTGGGGCCGAACGTCCGCCGCGGCGTCGTGTCGGGCCAGCCCGCGACGCCGGCCGACCTGCCGACGACCGTCTTGTTCGGCCTCGGCGTCGCTGCGAAGACCGACTTCGCCGACGGCACCCAGACCCTCGCGGTGTCGACGACGCCGCCCTCACCGCCCGTGCTCGCCCCGCGCGCGTCGTTCGAGGGCCACGTCCTCCTGCGCGCCTACGAGACCCTGCCCCTCCACCCGCCGCTCGACCGCTACCCGCGCGCGACCTTCGGTCGCGACCGCTAGGAATGCCCTTTTAGGAATGCCCTTCGCGGCTCGAGCTGGAGAAGAATCCGGCGAGGCGGCTCAGCAGACTGTCCTGCTTCCTGGTCATGACGAGCTCGATCACGGTGTTCGCGCCTAGGGCGCGGGTGGCCGATCGCCGCGCCGTAGCCTCGATCTCTTCGAGCCGACGGGCCGTGATCGTGATGCCGAGCTCCCGGCACTCGGCTTCGTACCAACCACGAGATTGGCTGACTTCGAACGTCGGCACGGACCCTAGTGTGCTTGAGACGCCGCGCGCGCGCCACTGCCACCCTAGGGTCAGCGCAAATTGCGAGTTTCCCTCAGCTATTGGGGCGCCGGGACCGGCGTCGCGCGTCCGAGAACCGCGCCGGCGCGGGCGCGTGCTGGCAAGAAGCGATCGAGCGTGCCGCGGTACCAGGTGTAGCCGGCGTAAAGGATGACGAGGGCCAGGAGGACGCGCTTCCAGGGCAGGCCCCTCTCGGCGTAGGGATCGTGGCGATCCCGCTTCGAGCCGGGTGGAAGCTTGGCGACGCTCGTGAGGGTCGCGCCAAACGGGATGTTGACCTTGGCCTTGGCGTTTACGGCCCAGCCGTTGGCATCGAGGATGGGCCCGAGGTTCCTCTTGCGCAGCTTGAGGAAGGCCAGAATGACGGACGGCAGCGAGATGAGCGCCATGACGCCCACGATCGCGCCCAGGACCGCCAGCGGCCCCAGTTGAAAGATCCCGGTGGCGTATCCGACGAGGGCCGTGAAGAAGGTCCCGATCGCACCCACGGCGACGCCGAGCGCGGCCACGGTGCCGACGTCGATCTTCTTCGGCTCAGGCGGCTTCGTCTTGTCGGCATGCGCCGCTGTCGTCGCCGCGCCGAGGAGCAACGCGTCGGATTGCTTGTCCTCCGTGGCGGCGCGCTTGGCGACCTGCTCCTCGAGCATGCGCGCGAGCTTTTTGTACGGCGACCAGAACGCCTGGCGGATGCTGATGGGATTGTCGACGATCTTCGTGATGGTCGCGTCCCAGTCCTGCCCCTTTCGATCGTAGAAGACGCCGTTGCGGCCCACCATGAGGTTGTCGCTGTCTCCCGCCGTGAACGCGGCGACAATGATCATCTTCTCGTTCGAGCCCTTGCGGACGCAATCGAGGTAGGCGAGGTAGACGCCCGCGAGGCCGGCCATGGCGGCGTGCTTGCCGGCGTCCTCGACGCGTAGGCACAGGCGACAGGCGCGCTGGTCGAGGTAGAGCGTCCCGTTCTGGAACACCGAAGGCTCGCCGCCGTCATAGAAGTCCTTGAAGTTGACGAAGTTCGTGCAGAGCAGCGCGAGGTCGCGATTGTAGCGCACGAGCCGCTCGATATTCTCGAGGCTCGCCGCCTCGGCCTCGAGCGCCCGATCTTTCTCGATGAGGAGATGCAGCCGGTCCCTGGTGCCCGAAGCGAGCAGGTCGCGCACGCGCGCCTCGCCGAGCGGCTCGACGAGGGCGCCAACCTTGGACGTCATCCAGTCTGCGTGCGGACCGAGCTTGGCGAGCACGGCCTTCCAATCGACCTCGGTGAGCTGCGCGCGCGCGCCGAGGATCGGTGACACGGCCGCGTCGCGCAGGGCCGCCAGCGCCGTCGCGTGCGCCGGGTTGACGGGGCCCGCGAGCGGCAGCGGACGCTCGGCGGCCACGAGCGCGAGCGGGAAGCGCGCGACCTCCTCCGAGGTCTCGCTGAGGTCGCGCGCCGCGAGGTCGAGGTAGACCTCCTCGCGCCGGTTGAGGACCTCGCCGGCGCGCGGATCGAAGGCCGCGAGGCGGCAGCGCGTGAAGTAGTCGTCGACCTTGTGCCTGACGGCCGAGACGGCGGCGAACGCCGCGAGGGTGCCTTCGAGGCCGAGCGGCAGGACCACGGCCGCGTTCCCGGCCGCCTTGGCGTGCCAGTCCGCGAAGGCCTGCGCCTCGGCGAAGAACGCGTCGAGCTTCTCCTGGTCGACGCCGAGGGCCCCCGAACGATCGGGGACGCCGCCCACGCAGGTCACGACCGCCTGGATGTCGGCGCGCGTCTTGTCGTCGTCGGCCGAGAGCTCCGTGATGACGCCGTCGCCGTTGAAGGCGCTGCCGGCGAAGATCTTGACGGGATCCGCCAGATCCTCGACCGCCAGCGTGCGAGCCTCCGGCTTGCCGATGTTGGCGAGGATCTGCTTGGCCGCCGAAAGCAAGGTCTTGCCCTCGGGCGTGGCGTCGTTGATGGCCGTGAGCGGAAGCTCCGCCTCGGCCTCGAGCAGGCCGTCCGGGTCCTTGAGGTTCGCGCAGGCGAAGCTCACCGCGGCGATGAGCTCGGCCGCGCGCACGCGCCCGTCCTTGTCGGTGTCGATGAGCGCGAGCGTGCGCGGATCGATCTCGAGCCCGCTCGTGGGACAGGCCAGGGCCACCCACAGTTTCTGATCGAGCGCCGCGAGCCGGCGCAGATCGGCCGCGCTCTCGAGCTTGACCTGGTCGAAGCCCCCGGCCGAAAAGAAACGCCAGCTATGATCGGGCTCGGACTTCATCGTTGCGACCTCCGCTCGAACCCGCCGCCCCCTCGCCAAAACTGGCTCTATTTTTCACGCCGGCAGTGTACGGAGCAGCCCCGGGGAGTCAACCCCGCCGAAGGCCCCTGGGGGCTGCCATGCGTCCATTCCGAAACTATAATGGGGCCATGAAGGTTCTTTTCTTGGCAGCGTTGGCAGGCGCATTTTGCTCCTCTTCGTGCTTCTCGTCGGACTACGGCCCTCCCGCAGGGGGGTACGACCCGCGGCTCGGATGCGCGCAATTCAGCTCGTGCGCGACCTGCACACCCGTCCTCGGTTGCGGGTGGTGCCAGGCCGGCAGCAAGGGCCTCTGCGCTCCGGATCCCGATTCGTGCTCGCGGGTCGCGTCCTTCTCGTGGACGTGGGACCTGGCATTCTGCCCGGCCGAGCTCGACGCGGGCCTGGACGCGAGCGCCGACGCCGCGCGTGAGAGCGCGACCAGCGACGGCGCCGCCGATGCAACCGGCGACCGGGCGTCCGACGCCGAACAGTGATCATCGCACGAGCGCCGAGTGCGCAGAGGCGCCGCCTCCACGCGCGCTCACCGGGTAGACTGCATCCATGGGAACGTCCTTCGGCGCGTCGCTCTGGGCGTCCCTCGTGATCTCATCCGTCGGGCTCGTGCTCTCGAGCTACGGTAAGAAGATGGCGCGGCCACCCCAGCTCGTCGTCGGGCTCGTGCTCCTGATTTATCCGTACTTCGTCCCGGCGCTGGCTCCGATGCTGATCGTCGCCGGCGTGCTGCTGCTGGGCCTTTGGGTCGCGATCCGGCGGGGTCACTGATTCACGGACGAGGCGCCGCCTGCGGCGCCTCGCGCGAGACCATCGGGCGCAGCCAGCGCAGCATCCGCGCCGCATAGCCCCCGCCCCACCCGCGGTTGATGTGGCGGATGACTCCGCCGCCGTCGACGACGAACGTCGTCGGAAAACGATCTTGGCCCCAGGCCCGCGCCGTCGCACGGCTGCGATCGAGCGCGATCTCGGCCCCCAGCGGCGCCGCGTGGGCCGCGAGAAAACGCTTCACGGTCGCGGCGTCCTCGCCCACCGAGACGACGATGAGCCGCGCGCGCGCCGGAAGCTGCGCTTCCACCAGTTCTAGATCGGAGAGCGCGCGGTGGCAGGGACTGCACCAGGTCGCGAAGAAATCGACGACCGTCGTTCTGCCTTCGAGCCGCGCGCGCGGAAACGGCCGTCCATCTAACGTCTCGAGCTCGAGCGCCGGTGCGTGCTCGCCCACGCCAGGCGGCCGCACGTCCGAGAGCCCGAGCGCGAAGAACAGCGCGAGAACGGGCGGCATGTGGGGTTGTCTGAAACCTGCGGAGCCTACATGCAAATGCCGGCGCTGCAGGTCCCGCCATCGCCGCACGGGGCGGTGTTATTGACGTTGCTGCAGCCATTCGTCGGGTCGCAAGAGTCATCGGTGCAGGGGTTGTTATCGTCGCACGAGACCGCCGTGTGAGCACACCCGGTTGTCGCATTGCAGGAGTCAGCCGTGCACGCGTTGTTATCATCGCAAGAGATCGCCGTGTGAGCGCACCCGGTTGCCGCATTGCACGAATCAGCCGTGCACGCGTTGTTGTCGTCGCAAGAGATCGCCGTGTGAGCGCACCCGGTTGCCGCATTGCACGAATCAGCCGTGCACGCGTTGCTGTCGTCGCAAGAGATCGCTGTGTGAGCGCACCCGCTCGTCGCATTGCAGGAGTCAGCCGTACACGCGTTGTTGTCGTCGCAAGAGATTGCCACGTGAGCGCACCCGTTCGTCGCATCACAGCTGTCCGTCGTGCAGGTATTGTTATCGTCGCAAGAGATTGGCGTGAAGACGCATCCCCCCTGCGCGAGGTCGCAGCTGTCGGCCGTGCAGGCATTGTGATCGTTGCAACTCTTCACGGGATTCGAACACGTGCCGCCGGTGCATGTGCCCACGTCGTGACACGCGTCCGATGCGTTACACGAGAGCGGCGTCGAGCTCGCGCACGTCCCGTCCACGCACTGGTAGTTGGTCTTGCACGCGTCTGAGCCCGTACAGGCCACGTGGTCACCGTTCGGCACATTCTTGGTCGTGCACGTGCCGCTCGACCCACAGAAGGCCACGAGACAGGGATTCGGCGACGTTCCGCAACTCATGCTCGTACAACAAACGCCGTCGGTGCAGTACACCTGCCCGGATGCCAGGGGCGCGCAATCGGTCGGCCCCGTGCACGGCTTGCCGAGCCCCTGACCGACGCCGCAATGGTCAGCACTGTTGCAGACGTTACCGCCCGAGCAGTCCGACATTACCGCGCATGTCGTATTGCACGCATTCGAACCCGCGTTGCATGCATAGGGAACACAGGAGCCTGCGGCCCCAGGATTGCTGCTGACATTGCAGTTCCCAGAGCCGTCGCACCACATCGCGGGCGTGAAGTTGTTGGCGTTCGCGCCCGACGTCGGGCACGACTGTCCGAGGCAAATGGTCATCTTCGGATATTTCTCGCAGCCGCCTTTGCCGTCGCAGTTACCATCGTTGCCGCACGTCGACGCGGCGGCCTTGCCACACTGGCCGGTCGTGTCGGACTTGCCGGCGCCGATGGGCGTGCACGTTCCGAGTGCACCTGCCAGCGTGCATGAAACGCACGCGCCATCACAAACGGTGTTGCAGCAAACTCCCTCTTTCGCACAGACGAAACCCGGGCTGCACTGATTGGTGTTCGTGCACGAGCCGCCCGGCCCCTTGAGCCCGCAAGACCCGTTGGTGCAGGTCGCGTTGGGCGCGCAGCTCATGGTGGCGCCGCAGCTGACGTTGCACGCACCCGCGCCGCCGCAGGTGTACGGGAAGCAACTCCCAGACGCGGGCGTCGCGCAGTGGCCCGACCCGTCGCACGTCGATTGCGGCGTAGGCGTCGTCGTCCCGGGCGGGCACGTCGCGTCCTTGCACGTGGTACCCGAGGCGTATTTCTGACAGGCGCCCCCCGCGCAGCGTCCGTTCGTTCCGCAGCTAGCGGCGCCTTGATCGGCGCACGCGCCCTTCGGATCGGCGGTGCCAGTAGCGACGTTTGTGCACGTGCCCTCCATGCCCTTGAGCGCGCAGGACTTGCACGAGGCGTCGCAGCTCGTGTTGCAACACACACCTTGAGCGCAGACGTTCGAGCCGCACTCGCCGGCCGACGAGCACGGCGCGCCCGGAAGCTTCTTGCCGCACGAGTTGTTGTTGCAGACGTTGGGGGCGACGCAGCTCGCCGCCGTCGTGCACGAGTCGAAGCACTTGTTTCCGTTGCAGGCGAATGGGGTGCAGACCCGCGTGCTCGGCGAGACGCACTGGCCCGTGCTGTTGCAGGTGGGGGGCCCCGTATAAATGTTGTTCGCGCACGTCTCGGCGCCGCAGACGGTGTTCGCCGGGTACTTCGCACAGCCTCCGGCGCCGTCGCAGCGGCCGTTCGTGCCGCACGAGGCGGCGCCCTGGTTCTGGCAGATCGAGTGGTTGTCGAGGCTGTTCGACGGCAAGGGCGTACAGGTGCCGCGCGTCGACGCGAGCGCGCAGCTCTGGCAGGCGCCACCGCAAGCCTTGTTGCAACAGACACCGTCGACGCAGAAACCGGAGGCGCAATCGGCCGCTTTCATGCAGGAGCCGCCCTGTTGCATGGGCCCGCAGCTGTGGTTCACGCAGGCGATTCCGGCGGTGCAATCCGCGTCGGTCATGCACGACGGCTTGCAGGCGCCGTTCGCGCACCGGAAAGGCGTGCAGTCCTGGAGCCCAGGCGGCTTGCAGCTGCCGAGCCCGTCGCAGGTCCCGGGGGTGTTCAAGCGATCACCCGCGCACGAGGGCAAAACACACACGGTTTCCGCCGCATACATCGCGCAGGCACCGAAGCCGTCACAGGTACCGGTCTGGCCGCACTTCGCGGCGCCGCTGTCCTTGCAGATGTTGCGCGGATCCGGGTTGCCGGGATCGATGGGCCAGCAAGTGCCGAGGCGCCCGGTCTGGTTGCACGACACGCACGCGCCCTGGCAGGCCTCGGCGCAGCAGACGCCGTCGGTGCAGAAGCCGGAGGCGCAGTCGGAGCTCTTCGTGCAGCTCGAGCCCTTCATCTTGAGGCCGCAGCTCCCGTTCATGCACTGCACGCCGAGGCCGCAGTCGCTGTTCGTCGTGCAGGCGCCGAAGCAATCCTGCTTATTGACGTCGCACGAGTACGGCGAGCACACCTTCGGGTCGGCCGGCGCGCACGTCCCGGCCCCGTCGCAAGTCTGAATGCCTGTGACGGCGGCGCCGTCGCAGGTGCCCGCTTTGCAAACGGTGCCCATGACGTACTTGCGACAAGCGCCCTGCCCGTCGCAGGTCCCGTCGGTGCCGCAGCTGCGGATGTCCGACATCGGACAGGTGGCCGACGAGCGAGGCGGGAGCCCGGCGGGCACGAGAGTGCACGTCCCCATCGAGGCCTTGACGTCGCAGCGCTTGCACGTGTCGCCGCATGCGCTGTCGCAACAGACGCCGTCGACGCAGAACGCGGACTGGCAGTCGGCGTTGCATCCGCAGGCCTCGCCGTTGACGAGATGCGCACCCGCGTCGGAGCACTTCGGCGCGAGCACCGCATCGCCGCCGTCAGCGTGACCCGGGACATCGACGGGGACGTCGGTGGCTGCGTCCTTGGTTCCCGGTGAGGAGCTGCCGCACCCCGTCCCAAAGGTCGCGATGGCCGAGAGCGCCAGGACCACGGCGAATACATGAAGGTAACGCAACAAGTTAGTCTCTTTCATACTTCCCTCTTGTGAGGACCGAAGCGCACCCCAACTGACGAAGCCCTACATCTAGCACGAACAAAGTAAGGTTAAATTCCCAATCTTTCGCTAACAAGGCGCTCCCGGCCGATAAAAATGCCTCGGGCACCAACGCGTGGCCGCCGTGGTGTCCGGAGGAAAGGGCGCTACTGGCGCTTTTCTTGTCACTCTCCGAGCGGCGCGCTCTCTAAGTGACCGAGACAATGTCGCATCCCGCCCCCTCACCCAGCCTCGGGGCGCCGCGCGTCTCCGTCGCCTCGGCCGATCTCCCCCGGGATGCGGCGCCCGACCCCAGCGATGAGGTCCTCGCGACGCGGGCCCGGGCGGGCGAGCGCGCCGCCTTCGAGCTCCTCATGCGGCGCCACAACCGACGGGTCTACCGGACAATCCGCGCCGTTCTGCGCGACGAAGCCGAGATCGAGGACGCCATGCAAGAGGCATACGTCTCGGCGTTCACGCACCTCGACCAGTTTCAGGGCGCGGCCCGCTGGTCGACGTGGCTCTGCCGCATCGCCTTCCACGAGGCGCTGGCACGCCTCCGTCGCCAACGCCGCTTCGTTTCCATCGACACGACGAACGAGGCCAACATGAACGACCCTGCCCACGCGTCCAGCCTCGATCCCGAGCGCGCGGCCGGAGATCGCGAGCTCGGGCGCGTGCTCGAAGGCGCGATCGATCGATTGCCCCACATCTATCGAACCGTGCTCATGCTCCGCCAGGTCGACGGGTTGAGCGTCGCCGAGACGGCGGCCATCCTCGGCGTCGCCGAGGAGGTCGTGAAGACGCGCCTGCACCGGGCCCGCGCCACGCTACGCAACGAGCTCGAGCAGCGCATCGGCGCCCAACTCGACGAGACCTACGCCTTCGGCGCTCAGCGCTGCGACCGCGTCGTCGCCGCCGTGCTCGCGCGCCTGGGGCCCGGCCGGTAGCGCGCCGCGCCTTGCTCGAGCAAAGCGCTACGGCGGGTCGCAGCCGATGCGGGAGCTGCTCACGCGGATGTCGTCTACCCACACGTCGGTCAGCGTCGGCGTCGCGTGATATTGCAACACGCCGATCGACATCAAGGAGAACTGCGGAGGCTTGCGGCCCGAGTAGTCGCTGACCTGCTCGAGCAGCTCCGTTCCGTCGACCCAAACGCGCCGGTGCGTCGTGGTCGCGTCGCCACCCTGCATGAGCTCGAGACAGATCCACTGCTGCGGCACGACCATGGTCGGCGAGTCGGGGCCGAACTCGGTGAACGTCGGACCGTGCGCGTGCACGTCGGGGCCGGCGCCGTAGTACTCGGCGTAGCCGAGGTATTGCTTGTTGCCCGCCGAGCCGAGGCCGGCCTCGACGAAGCCGAGATCGTTATTGCCCGTCCCCAGCAGGTACGCCATGTGATATCCGCCCATCGTGTCGTGGGGCAGGTCGGGGCTGAAATAAAAATAGGCGCGCGTGTAGGAGGTGTTGTCCTTGGCTGGAAAAGTCACCTTGTCGGTGATCTGGCCGATGCCCTGTGCGCCGGCGACCATCTTGACGTGCAGCGCGTACGCGCCGTGGTGAACGTGCATGCCGTCCACTGTGACCGTCGCGCCGGCGGTCGTGTGCGTGCCCCAGACCTTCGGGTCGATGGCGCCGCTCTCGAAGTCCTCGCACAGCTCGTTTCCCATGGTCTGACACGCGGCGGAACCATCGCCCGTCGCGCCGTCGCCGGGCGCGCCGGCGAGCGCGTCACCTCCGGCGTCCGCGGTCTGTCCGCCCGCGCCGCCCGAGGCGCCACCCGTCCCGGTGCCAGAGAAGCCGGAGCCGGCGTCGCCCGTAGTCGCCTGTCCGCCCACGCCCGAGGCCCCCGCACCGGCGCCGCCGCTGGCGCCGGCGGCGCCCGAGGCCGAGCCGTCGGGATGCGGCGTCCCTGGTCGGGCCGGCGAGGTGGTGCATCCCCAGAGGCAAAACGAGCAAGAGATGACAGCCGAGACCACGAGCCACGACACCGATCGGAGTGCCCGCATGTCTCGGATTGGACGCCCGTGCCTTCCCCGATCAGGCGCACGATTTCGTGCGCCGTGACGGCCCGGAGACCCCCTGCTGACGCCGCGGGTCACGCCCGGAGGCGGCACGCTCAAGCGCGGTCGAGACGGGCGACGGAGAATCAGTTCGCCTGCCCAGGAGCGCGCGGATCCGGATCGGGCAGCCACGCGAACGGACGGATGAGCCAAGGCGCTCGGCGGAAGCGCACGGCCGCGCGCGCGATCGACTGCACCTCCCGCGCGCGCCAGCCGAAGCGCTCGAAGAACGCCACGCCGTTGGCGGGCGCGAAGCTGCCCTCGCCCGCGCACGCCATCACGAGATCGTCGATGAGCTTCGTGCGCGCCACGATCGACCAGCCGTTGCGCGGCTTGCGTGGCCCGGCCGAGACGATAGCGCGGCCACGCTCGCCCGCGAGCCGTGCCGCGAGTGGATCACGGAACAATGCGTCCGGGCGCGCCGACTCCGCGGCGCGGTACTGCGCCACCCAGCGCGCCGTGTCCGAGACGTTCGAGACGAGAGGCTCCGCGTCCACGCCGTACGATCTAGCACCGCGCGGCTCCGCGACCGACCCAGGAATGTCGGGGACCTGCCCGCCCGGGGAATGGTAGTTGTGTTCGGCCATGAGCACGACGCCGGAAGCCGACCCCAGCGACGCGCGCGCGTGGCTCGCGTTCGCGGCCTGCGGCGCCATCTGGGGCAGTACCTTCCTCGCGATCAGCTTCGGGAACGACGCGCTCGCGCCAGTGTGGGCCGCCACGCTGCGGCTCGTCTTCGCGGCCGTGCTCCTCACGGCGTGGACGCGCGCTCGCGGTCGTGCCCTGCCGCGCGGGGCCGCGCTGCGCGCCGCTCTCGGCTACGGCGTCGCCCAGTTCGGCGTAAACCTGCCGTTGCTCTATTGGGGCGAGACGCTCGTCCCGTCGGGGCTGTCGGCGGTCGTGTACGGCACGATCCCGCTCTCGAGCGCGCTCATGACGGGCGCGCTCGGCATGGAGCGCCTCACGGCCGCGAAGGTCGTCGGCGCCATCGTAGCGTTCGCGGGCGTCGCCGTGTTGTTCTCGTCGACCTTGCACGCTCACGTCTCGCCCCTGGGGCTGGCCGCGATCCTCGTGGGCGCGACGGCGGCCAGCCTCGGAACCGTGTTGCTCAAGCGCGGACCGCCGCAGGATCCCTTCGGCGCCAACGCCGTCGGCAGCGCCATCGGCGCCGTGATGTCTGGTGTGATCAGCGTCGCGCTCGGCGAGCCTCACGGCATGCCGAGGACCCTCGCTGCCGCCTGGCCGCTGGTCTACCTCACCGTCGCGGGGTCGCTGGGGGCTTACGTCCTCATGTCGTGGCTCGTCAACCACTGGCCCGTCACGCGCACGGCCTACGTGACCGTCATCGTGCCGGTCATCGCGCTCGCGCTCGGCAGCGTCGCGCGCCACGAGCGCCTGACGGCCGCGAGCTTCGAAGGCACGGCCCTCGTTCTCGCCGGGTTGCTCGTCGGCATGCGCCGGCCGGCTGGCCCGGCGCCGGGCAAAAGATGAGGGCCAGGCGGGCCAAATCACCGCGTCAAACGCCGAGGTGAACCGGGATTCGAGTGCCCGGACCCGGGATCAACGTCGCGGACGGCGGCGCGAGCGCTTCGCGACGAGGGCCAGCGCGAAGAGCGCTCCCACGCCGGAGCGCGGACCCGAGGGCGAACCGAGGTCGCACCCACAGCCGGATTTGCCGCCGGACGCCGCCGGCACGCCGGCGGTGGTTCCGCCCGCGCCCCCCGTGCCGCCCGCGCCCGCCGGCCCGCCCGCCGAGCTCCCGGCCGCACCGAGGCTGCCGCCCACGCCCGTGACGACGACCGGCGTGCCGCCGGCGCCCGTGGCGCCGGGCGCGCCCGCGCTGCCCGTCGCGGGCAAGTGGCCGACGCATCCCATGCTGCTCGAGCATGGACCTGCGCACGCGTCGCACTGGCAGTTGACGACCTTGTCGTAAGCGGTCGCGCCCGAGGGAAAGCTTTGGCGGCACTGCGTGACGCACGAGCCGGTCTGGCAGCCGCTCGCGCAAGCGGCGAACTGAGCGCAGACGGACGTCTGCGGGCCGCACGCGGCGCTCGCGTCGACGCACGCGTTGCCCGGGCCAACCGACGCCAGCGTGCAGTCGTCGCAAGAGACCGTCTTGGGCACGGAGTCGATGAAGCACTGGATGAACGCCGCCGCGGGGGACACGCGCACGCTCGCCCCGACCATCGTGCAGTCGGGATCGCCGAACGACGTGACGCCCGCCACGCGGAGGCCCGCGGCCGTCGTGACGAGCGCGGGGCCGCCCGAGTCGCCCTCGCAGGCGCCCTTGAGATCGGTCTGGTCGTAGACGAACTGGTTCGTCGCGATGGACTGGATGACCCGGGCGACCTCGCGTCGTTGCGAGTTCATCGTGTTCGTCTGGGTCTTGCCGAAGCCGACGACGGTGATGGACGAGCCCGTCGTCAGCTTGTCGTCCGCGGGCGCGAGCGCCGGGATCACGGGCGTCGACGGCAAGGCGCCCAGGTAGCGCACGAGCGCGACGTCGAAGGGGCTGTCGACGGCGCCGTCGTACTGCGGGTGAACCGCGACCTGCGCGACGCCGTAGTACTGGAACTGGCCCACGCTCGTCATCCAGTCCGGCCCCGGGATGATGTACACGTCCGCCGGGCCCGCGACCTTGAGGGGCGTCGTTACGTGCCCCATGCCGTCGTTCGCGACCACGCAGTGCCCGGCCGTGAGGAAGACACCCGAGACTCCCACCGTCGCGATGGTCGTTCCCGAGCACGCGCTCGACGTCGAGGCGGTCATCTGGTGAATGAGCGCCATGACGGCACTATCGGTCGTGTCGGCCGTGCCGCCGAAGATGGGCGAATCCGAGGTCGTGCCGTCGGCGGGGAGCTGGCCGCACGACGCCAGGCCGAGCGCCAGCGCGAGCGCGGCGAAAGAGGCGCCGCGAGGGCGCACCATCGATACGAGCGGGGGGCGCCTCATCGATGTTATCAGTGTGACACGCGCCCAGGTGCTGCCGGCCCGTTTTTTACCCTACGGGGCATTGAAGGCGCGACGGCGACCTGGCCCCGCCAGGCACTCAACCTTCTAACCACCGAGAAACATTCGGTAGGCCGGGTTGGCCGTCTCGTCCTCGAAGGGATAGCCGCGGGCGCGCAGGCGCTCGGCGAAGCGCGCGCGGTCCGCGGGCGGCACGTGCATGCCCGCGAGCACGCGGCCGTAGTCGGCGCCGTGGTTGCGGTAGTGGAAGAGCGTGATGTTCCACTCGGAGCCCATGGCGTCTACGAACTTCGCGAGCCCGCCTGGCCGCTCGGGGAACTCGCAGCGGAAGAGCACCTCGTCGCGCAGCGCCGGCGCGGGTCCGCCGACCATGTAGCGGACGTGCAGCTTCGCAGTCTCGTCGGCGCTGATGTCGATGACCTCGTAGCCGCGCTGCCTGAGCTCGGCGATGACGGCGGGCTTCTCGCGCGCGCCGTCGGCAAGGTTGAGCCCGACGAAGACGTGAGCCGCGGCGTCGTCGGCGTAGCGGTAGTTGAACTCGGTGATCGTGCGCGCGCCCAGCACGTCAACGAAGGCGCGGTAGCTGCCCGGCGTTTCCGGGATCGTGACGCCGAGGAGGATCTCGCGCGCCTCGCCGATCTCCGCGCGCTCGGCGACGTGGCGCAGCCGATCGAAGTTCATGTTGGCGCCGCTGTTGATGGCGACCAGGGCCCCCGTGCGCGCGGGGTTGCGCGCCACGTAGGCCTTGAGCCCGGCGAGCGCGAGCGCGCCCGACGGCTCGGCGATGACGCGCGCGTCCTCGAAGATGTCCTTGATGGCAGCGCACATCTCGTCGGTGTCGGCCACGAGCACGTCGTCGAGCAGGTCGCGACACACGCGAAACGTCTCGATGCCGACCTGGCGCACGGCCGTGCCGTCGGCGAAGAGGCCGACGCGATCGAGCACGACGCGCGTCCCCGCGGCGAGCGCGGCCTTCATCGACGCGGCGTCCGCCGGCTCGACGCCGATGACCTTCGTCTCGGGGCGCAGGAACTTCACGTACGAGGCCACGCCGGCCGCGAGCCCGCCGCCCCCGATCGGCACGAAGAGGGCCTCGATGGGGTCGGGGTGCTGGTGCAGGATCTCCATTCCGATCGTGCCCTGACCCGCGATGACCTCGGGATCGTCGTATGGATGCACGAACGTCAACCCCTCGGCCTTCTCGAGGGCGCGCGCGCGCTCGTGGGCCTCCTCGAAGGTGTCGCCGTGGAGCACGACCTTGCCGCCGAAGTAGCGGACGGCGTCGATCTTGATGGCCGGCGTCGTCACGGGCATGACGATCGTCGCGGCGATGCCGAGCCGCTGCGCAGACAGCGCAACGCCCTGCGCGTGGTTGCCGGCCGAGGCGCAGATGATGCCCGCGGCGCGCTCGGCGTCCGTGAGGCGCGCGATGCGGTTGTAGGCGCCGCGAATCTTGAACGAGAACACGGGCTGGAGGTCTTCGCGCTTGAGGAGGACGCGACAACCGAGCCGGTGGCTCAGCCTGGCCATCATCTCGAGCGGCGTCTGCTCGGCGACGTCGTAGACGCGCGCGTCGAGGATCTTTCGAACGTAGTCGATCACGCTCTAAGCACACACCGCCATCGGCGCGAGCGCAAGGAACCTAACGGTCTTTGCGACGCATTCCCACGCCAGCGCCCGCGACACCCGTGCCGCCGCCGCTTCCGGCGGTCCCGGTCGCGAGGCTGGTCGCCGACGGGCCGCCCGCCGACCCGTCGTTGGGGGTGATCGGGGGCGCATCGTCAGCCGGCGCAGTCGAAGCATCTGCCCCGGCACGTCCGGCGGCCGCGTCAGCGCCGCCGGCGGCGAAAGACGCGAGCAGCGCCGCATAGACCGTGTCGGCGATGACCTGCGCGCCCTTGGCGTTCGGATGCACGAGATCGTCGGGGCGGGCGTAGAGCGACGGATCGAGGTTGTGGCCGCCGAAGGCGCTGAAAACGTCGATGGTCGTGAGGCCCTTGGCGGCGGCGACCTGCCTGAAGTCCGGCAGGATCTCGTTCTCGATGACCGCACCGTCGATCTGGTGGCTGTTTGTCCCCGCTGGCGGGCACAGGTTCAGGAAGATCCTCGGGTGGCCTGGCAGCGCGGCACAGGTGTCGACGAGCGCCTCGTAGTCGCCCACGAACTCGCCCTTGTGAGCGCTCCAGTTGAAGGGCTTGCTGTCGTTCGTGCCCAGCACGATGACGACGATGTCCGGGTTCGAGCTGTGGCTCCGCGTGAACGCCGCCGTGTTCCAGTTGGGCGTGTCGCCGTTCTTGAGCAGCGTGGTCGTCGTGACCCCAAAATTCGTCGACGTGTAGCCCGCGCCGAGCTTGTCCGACCAGCCCGAGTCCTGGGTGATGCTGTCGCCGATGCAGGCGACCTTGATCGGCGCGGCCAGCGCCGCCCGCGCGCCCACCCAAGCGGCCGCGAGGGCCGCGAACGGCGCCCATTTCGCAAGAGATGCCATGTTTCCGGGGTGGCACGTCGAGTCCGGGATTGTCAGGCAATCCCCCTGTCCGAGTCGTGCTCCGTGACTATGTTTGAAACGGAGAGGAGGCAGCGATGTGGAGGTCATTGGGGGTCATTTGCCTCTGGGTTCTTTTGATTGCCGCGCCGCACGTCCCGTCCTCCGCTCTCGAGCTGAGCGTCGTCGAGTCGAGCTTGGGGGTCGTGCCGAGCGCGACGGTTCCGGGCGACGATCCAGGCGATCCTTTTCGCCAAGGTCCGGAGCGAGCGCCGGCCGAGATCCCGGGCTCCTTCGCGTCGCTCCATTTCAAGAACGCCCTCGGCAAGACGTTCGATCTGCTCGCGGCGAGCATCGTCATGGACGGCAAAACGCTGCCGGCCATCACCAACCTTCAGCCCGACGGCGACTCCGTCGTGTTCGCGGGGCGCGTAACGCCCGGGGAGCACATCGTCGACACGCAGCTGACTTGCCAGGGGCGGCGCCGTGGACCCTTCACGTACCTCGACGAGTATAGGTGGGAGGTCAAGTCCAAGGAGGTCCTCACGGTGCCTTCGGACCGGGCCGTCATCTTCACGATCTCCGCCGTGCGCAACAAGGGCGCCAACATTCCTTGGGACAAGCAGGTCGGCATCACGGCCGAGAGCGAGGTCGTGCCGAACCCCTTGAGCCTGAAACCTTGAAGGCCGGAGGCGTCGGCGTCACCCGCGCGCGCGAAAGGCGGGACAGGCGAGCACGGGCTGACGCGGGTACTTGGTGTCGAGCACGGTGCACATGATGAAGATCGAGGCGCGAGCGGGCACATAGCGTCGCCCAGCGCACCGATGGCAGAGGCTCTCGGGGTGAGAGGGCGGCGCGCGACCGGCGCGCGCCGCTTGAGCCCTCAACCGCGTCCGACGAAGGGCATCTTCGTCGCCATGAGCGTCATGAAGAGCACGTTGGCGGTCGGTGGCAAATTGGCGATGTAGACGACGCTGCTGCCGACGTGTGCGACGTCCATGCGCGGCTCGACCATGACCGCGCCGTTCGCCTGGGGCACACCGCGCTCCATGCGCTCCGTGAGCTCGGTGGCGGCGTTCCCGAGGTCGAGCTGGCTGCAGGAGATGTCGTACTTGCGCCCGTCGAGCGCGATGCACTTCGTGAGGCCGGTGATGGCGTGCTTGCTCGCCGTGTACGGCGCCGAGTTCGGGCGCGGCGCGTGCGCGGACAGAGAGCCGTTGTTGATGATGCGCCCGCCGCGCGGGCTTTGATCGCGCATGACGCGGAAGGCCTCTTGCGCGCAGAGGAACATGCCCGTCACGTTGACCTCCATGACGCCTCTCCATTGTTCGGGCGTCAGATCCTCGAACGCCGCGGGCGGCGAGCCGACCCCCGCGTTGTTGAAGAGCGCGTCGACGCGGCCGAAGACCTCCTTGGCGCGCGCGAAGAGGGACTGAACCTCGGGCTTGTGCCGCACGTCCGTCGGCACGATGAGCGCGCGCGTCCTGGCGCCGTCGGCGGCCTCGGCCGTCGCGCGCAAAGGCTCGGGACTCCGACCCGCGAGCGTGACACTCCAGCCGTCGGCCAACAAGGCGAGGGCCGCGGCGCGACCGATGCCAGACCCCGCGCCCGTGACGACGGCCACCTTCGTTTTCGCGTTCATGGAGCGCCAAGATAACTCGGCGGCGCGGGTCCGACCACGGAAGCTCGAGGCGCGCGGCGCGGCCCCGACGAGCTGCGTCGATAGACCCGCGGCAAGAGTTTCCGCTGAAATCGACAAATGAGGATTGAAATCCGAAGCCCCGAGGACCCAGAATTCAGCGCGCCGCGCTCTGATTGCTTTACGCTCCTTGGGGGAACACTTGTCGACTATGAAGCGCCTGACTCCGCGCCATCGATACGCCACCTATGCTTTGTTCGTCGTGCCACTGAGCGCGCTCGCGTGCGCGGGGACGAAGCCGGGCGGAACGGACGTTCCTCATGACGCCGCCGTCGACGCCGCGCAGGAGCAAACCTCGGTGGGCGGCGCGGGTGGCGACATGGGAACGGCCGGCGTTTTCGGGTTCGGTGGGATCGGCGTCGGTGGCAACATGATGACGGACGGCGCCGCGGGCTGCGGCGGACCGTGCGTCGACGCGTCTCCCGACGTCCCCGCCGGGCCGGTGTGCGGCAACGGCAAGCTCGAGATGGGCGAGGCCTGCGACGACGGCAACACGTCGCCCGGCGACGGCTGCTCGGGGATCTGCCAGCTCGAGCCGAACTTCGTCTGTCCGACGCCAGGGCAGTTCT
>DATKFB010000036.1:0-2864 GCA_035544435.1 Polyangia bacterium | reverse complement strand
TCGTGCACGATGCCGAGCCCCATCGACTTCGCGCTCGCCTTGACGGGCACCACGTACCGCTCCTCGCGCACGGTGACGTAACGGTCCTGCAAGAAGGGCGCGAGCTCCGACGAGCGCATGAGCGCCTCGATGGCGTTGCGCGTGCCCTCGGCCAGCTGCGCGCGCTCGCGCCGCAGCCGCGCGAGCACGAGCGAGACGGAATCGCGGATCTCGCCCTGGGCGTCGAAGGTCTCGCCGAGCACGCGCGCAAGCTCCGGTTGCGCATCGACGGCGGCGACGCGCGCGTCAAGCTCGGGCGGGGGCGCGCGGCCGCGGCCGGCCGCCTGGTCGACGAAGCTGTCGACGAAGCGCCGCACGCCCGCAGCGACGGCGCACAGCTCGGCGACGGGCCGGACCTCCTCGGGACCGAGTACGAGGCCCTTCTCGGCGGCCGCGAGGAGCTCCCCGACGTCGGGGACGTTCAGCGCGGGCAGCCCCTCGCCCCGCCGCAAGATCGCGGCGAGCTCCTCGACGGCCGCCATGTGCCGCCGCGCCTCGTCGGCGTCGCCGTGAAGAGGGAACGCCAGGCAAGCCGCTCGGCCCGCCTCGGACTGGGCGCGCGACCCCAACTCCGTGAGGAGGGCGGGCCAATCGAGGGCGGCGCGCGAGCGCTCGGCGATGTCCATGGGCGGCCAACCCTAACCCGGTCCACGGCGCCCGGCACGCGCGCGCGTGGGCGGAGCCGCCAGCTTCGTCACGGCGGCGTGTGGTAGCCGCGCCAGAGCCAGCGCAACGCGTTCGGGAAGTCCTGCATCGCGGCGTGCGGCGGGTAGTGCACGTCTTGAGTCTGGCCATAGCGGTCATGGTAATGAAGCGCTTGCAGGATCATTGCCGCCTTGTCGTTTGCGGCCCGGAAGCCGCCGAGGTCCATCGTGCCGGACACGTGATAGATCCGGAGGGGCTTGGCGGGCGCGGTGTTGAACATGTCCGGGAACTTGCCACCCGCATTCGGAAAGCTCGGGCTCGCCGTCAGCAATTTGCGCCAGCGGTCCGGGTAAAACCATCCGGCGATGATGGAGGCGATGCCGCCCGAGCTGTGACCGGCCATGGCCCAGCCGTCGGGGTCGGTGACGATGTCGTACTTATTCAAGATCTCCATCGGCAGGAACTCGTCGCGCAGGAACTTGCCGTACTGATCGTTGGCCGTGTCGTACTCCGTGGCGCGGCTGGGATCGCCGCCGGTTGCCTGATGCCCGTCGCTCGTGCCCGGGAAGATGAAGACCCCGATCGTGATCGGCATCGAGCCTTCTTTGATCAAGTTCTCCATCACCGTCGGCGCGTTGAAGCGCGCGTCGGTCAGCGAATTGATGCCGACGTAGAGATAGCCGTCGTTGAAGATCATGAGCGAGGCGGCGTGGCCAGGCTGGTACCCCGACGGGACGTAGACGTAATAGGGAAAGATCCAATTGCTGCCCCAGCCGGTGTACGTGCCCGTCGTCGTGTGCTTGAAGGGCCCGAGCGTCTGACCCACCTTGGCGCCGTTCATCAAGGTCATCGACTCGGGCGGCAGGGTGTAGGGGCCTGGCAGCGCGAACGTGCCGTCGCCCATTGTGCCTGGATCGTCTTGCGTCCCGATGTTCGCTGCGGCGCCAGTCGCGCCGCCCGCGGCGCCCGACACGCCGGCGGTGCCCGAGCCGCCGCTGCCCGCCATCCCGCCGCCCGCCCCTCCCGCGGCCGACCCGCCTGCCGCGCCGCTCATGCCCGCATCCGCATTCGTCCCGGCGGCACCAGACGTGCCCGCGTTGCCTGCGGCGCCGCTCCCCGCGGTCGTGCTGCCCGCGCCGGCACTGCCGGTCGATCCGGCGCCCGCGGCCCCGGTCGGCCCGCGTCCTTCGCTTGCAGCGCAGGCCGCGAGTGAGAGCGAGAGTAAACACACAAGACCACGCCGAGGGCTCGAGACGCGCCGATGAACCATACGCACCCCTTTTGAGGATTATAGCGCGCCGTAAGCGGCTCTCTTTCAAGATGCTCTGGGGCGCGCCGGAATTTGTCACATTCGACGGTGCGTCGGGTTGTATCCGCGCGACGCTCGGGACCGCTGAGACGGCTCAGACGTTGAACTTGAAGTGTGTGCCGATGGGCCCAGAACTGTTGGCGATTGTAGGCGATAGCGACTGCCGGAGTCGTCGAGTACCCCCAAAGGTACCCCCGGAGCCGATCGCTACTCTGGGGAATCGCGTGACTTCTCAGACGCGAATGGGACGGTGCCGACTAACACCGCCAGCCATGGGTTAATGGCCCCGCGTTGGCGATCTTAAGAACCCACGGCGTAAGTCCGTGGGCAGCGCGGAGTTGGGCTTACCGCTCGTGTCATCAGCAGCTAAAGGCCGCCAGGACACTTATTCGGCGGTCTTAGGTGCCTCAGCCCTTGCCGCGACGTCATCTCGCTTCGTGCAGAGACTCGCGCGCGATCCAAACCCATTGCCCGGCCGCGCCAACGCCACCCACCCTGCGAGATTCAATTCCCAGTCGGCCCTTCGCCCTCTCAATGGTTCGCCACGCGATGCCCTCAGCGGCCGCGCTTTCCTTGAGCAGCGGGACAGGGACCGTGGCGTCCTTTTCGAACTGCCCCATGAGCCAAGCCTCGGCGTTATCTACGGCTGTCGTGCCGGAGTCGCGTCCTCCTCGGAGCGCCCTGTCTTATCCCGGCGTTCGAAGGGAGGGCCCGCGCCAAGTCGAAATCTTCTACCGCGCCCGGGTCGATTCCGCGCGTTCTCAGCTGGGACGGTGCCGACTAACACCGCCAGCCATGGGTTAATGGCCCCGCGTTGGCGATCTTAAGAACCCACGGCGTAAGTCCGTGGGCAGCGCGGAGTTGGGCTTAC
>DATKFB010000035.1:0-6695 GCA_035544435.1 Polyangia bacterium | reverse complement strand
GGCGGCGCGGCGCAGAACAAGGCCTTCAACGTAGTGGCGATGAATGACTGGAACGCCGTCGGCCAAGTCGTCATGTCGTTCTCCGGTTTCACCGCGGGCAGCGCCAATACCGTGCAGTTCCTAGGCGACGGTTTTCACTCGGCGCCGGACCTCGATTGGATCGAGGTCCTCAACCCCTAGGAAGCCAGTCGGCACCTACCGCTGCCAGGCCGGCTTCCGCTCGTAGACGTCGCGGTAATAATCGGAGAGCGCGAGGCGCGCGGCGGCGGCCTCGTCGCAGAGCACGGTGGCGCTCTGGTGGAGCTGCAGCGCGGAGCCGGGCACCATCGACGTCACGGGCCCCTCGACCGTCGCGGCGAGCGCCGTCGCCTTGCGCGCCCCGTGCGCGAGCAGCACGCAGCGCCGCGCCTCGAGGATCGTCGCGATGCCCATCGTGATGACGTGGCCGGGGATGGGGTCGCTCCCGAAGGCGGCCTGGTTCGCGGCGCGCGACGAGGCGGAGAGCGTCTTGATGCGCGTGCGCGAGCCGAGCGATGACGTGGGCTCGTTGAAGGCGAGGTGGCCGTCTTCACCGAGGCCGAGCAACACGAGATCGAGGCCGCCCGCCGCCGCGATGGCCGCCTCGTATGCGGCGCAGCTCGCGGCCACGTCGGGGGCCCGGCCGTCGGGGACGTGCGCGCGCCCAGGCGCGAGATCGACGTGGCGGAAGAAGGTCTCGTCCATGTAGCGCCGGAAGGAGCCCGGATGGTCCGGCGCGACGCCCAGGTACTCGTCGAGGTTGAAGGTCGTGACGCGCGCGAACGAGAGGCCCTCCTCTCGGTGGCGGCGCACGAGCTCGGCGTAAAGCGGCCGCGGCGTCGCGCCCGTCGGCAGGCCCAGGACGGCGTCAGGCTTGCGCGTCACGAGGCGCGCGACGGCCTCCGCTCCCGCGAGACACACGGCCTCGGGCGACTTCAGGATCACGATCTCCATGACCACCCTTGTACCCCGGGGGGGCACGGTGCGAAAAGGAGTCGATGCGAGGCTCTGCGCTGTTGTCGCTCTTGCTCTCGGCCGTGGCACCCGCGACGCCGCCGGGCGCCGCCGATCTGAACCTGGCGCGCGCCGTGCTCAAGCAGCTCGTCGAGCTCGACACGTCCCAGACGGCCGGCGAGACGACGTCCGCGGCCGAAGCCGTCGCGGCCAGGCTGCGCGAGGCGGGCCTGCCGGCGGCCGACATCCAGGTGGTGGGTCCGACGGCGCATAAGAAGAACCTCGTGGCCCGCCTCCACGGCTCGGGCGGCCGGCGTCCCCTCTTGCTGCTCGCGCACCTCGACGTCGTCGACGCGAGGCGCGCCGACTGGTCCTTGGACCCCTTCAAGCTCGTCGAGCGCGACGGTTATTTCTACGGGCGCGGCACGCAGGACGACAAATCGCTGGCGGCGCTGTGGGTCACGATCGTGGCGCGCCTCCACCGGGACCACGCCGCGCTCGACCGCGACGTCATCCTGGCCCTCACGGCGGACGAGGAGAACGGACCCGACAACGGCGTGACCTGGCTGCTCGGCCACGAGCGCCGCCTCATCGACGCCGAGCTCGCGCTCACGGAGGGCGGCGGCGGCGAGCTCAAGGGCGGGCGGCGGCTGTCTCTCGACGTCCAGCCGGCAGAGAAGAGCTACGTCACTTTCACGATCGAGTCCAAGAACAAGGGCGGGCACAGCTCGCTCCCTGAAGCCGACAACGCCATCGTCCACGTCGCGGAGGCCGCGGCGCGCATTCACCGGCACGTCTTCCCGCTCGAGCTCGGCGCCATCACGCGCGCCTACTTCCAGCGCATGGCCGATATCGAAGGCGGCTCCGTCGGCGCCGACATGCGCGCCGTGACGGCGACGCCGCCCGACGCCGCGGCGGCCGCGCGCCTCGCGAAGACGCCGCTTTACAACGCGCGCCTGCGCACGACGTGCGTGCCGACGCAGATGCAGGGCGGGCACGCCGAGAACGCGCTGCCGCAGAGCGCGCGCGTCACGATCAACTGTCGCGTCCTGCCGGGGCACACCGCCGAAGAGGTCGCGCGCGAGCTCGTCAGCGTGATCGCCGACCCGGCCGTCGAGCTCGCGCAGATCCGCTCCATGGACGCGAGCCCGCCCTCGCCGCTCCCCGCCGCTCTGCTCGCGACGATCGAGCGCGCCGGCGCCGCTGTCTGGCCCGGCACGCCCGTGCTGCCCATCCTGCTCACGGGTGCGACGGACGGGAGGCACCTGCGCGCCGCGGGGATCCCGTGCTACGGCCTCACGGGGCTCTTCGTCGACGTCGACGACATCCGCGCGCACGGGCGCGACGAGCGCCTGCTCGTCCGCTCTTTCATCGAGGCCCACGACTTCCTCGGCCGCCTCGTGACCGCCCTCGCCGTCCGCTGAGAGCGGGCGGGGCTCTCAGCCCCATCGAAACACCCGGAGACCGAGCGCGAAGCTCCCGGCGCCCCAGGCGGCGAGGACGACCAGCGGCCGCGCGACGACGCCGAACGAGGCGCCGTCGACCATGATGGCGCGCAGCCCGTCGTTGAGCGCCGTCAGCGGCAGCAGGCCGAGCGCGGGCTGGAGGACGGCCGGGAAGTGAGCGGCCGAGAAGAAGACGCCCGACAGCACGAACATGGGCATCATGACGGCGTTCATGAGGCCGCTCACCGTCTCGGTGTTCCGCGCGCGGCTCGCCACGAGGATCGCGAGCCCGGCGAAGGCGAGCGCGCCCACGACGGCCACGACAGCGAGCGCGGGCCAACTCCCCGCGACACGGACGCCGAACGCGAGCCGCGCGAAGAGCAGCATCGAGCCCACCTCGAGCGGCACCGAGCCGAGGCGCGCGATGGCCTGCGCGAGCAGGAGGTCGCGGCGGCGCATGGGCGTCGCGAGCAGGCGCTTGAGCAGCTTGCGCACGCGCATGTTGACGATGACCCAGCCGATGCCCCACATCGACCCCGACATCAGGTTCATCCCGATGAGCCCCGGCACGAGAAAATCGATGTAGCGCGAGCCGGGCTCCGTGACGGGCGCGTCGCGCACGGCGCGTGGGTCGCGGCGGCCCGCGGCGCGTTGGATGGCCTCGTCGACCGCGACGCGCGCGAGCCGCGCCTCGGCCGGCGTGGGGTCGTAGCGGTAGGTTAGCGGCGCGTCGGCCGTCGCGCCGGGCGCGATGACGAGCGCGACCTTGCCGGCCCGCAAGCTCTTGCGCGCCGAGGCCTCGTCGACGTGCTTGACCTTGATGCCCGCCTTGCCGAGCGCGTTCTCGACGACCGCCGCGCCCGGGCCGTCGAGCAGGCCCACGACGACCGGCTCGGGACCGCGCCCGCGGAAGGCGAGGCCCAAGCCCACCGACAGCAGGATCGGAAAGCCGAACACCCAGAAGAGCACGCCGGGCTCGCGCACCGACTCGCGAACGCGCGCGAGCGTCAGGCGGTAAAGGGCGCTGCTTTCAGCCATCGCGCAACGATCGCCCCGTGAGCGCCACGAAGACGTCCTCGAGCGTGCCTTCGGGCGTCCCGACGTGCTCGATGATGAGGGCGCGCGGCGTGCCCTGCTGGATGATGCGCCCATGGTCGACGACGGCCACGCGATCGCACAGGCGCTCGGCTTCCTCCATGTAGTGGGTCGTGAGCACGACCGTCCCGCCGCGGCCCTTGTAGGCGCTCACGAGCTCCCAGACCTGCCGGCGCGACTGCGGGTCGAGGCCCGTCGTCGGCTCGTCGAGGAAGAGGATCTCGGGATCGCCCACGAGCGCGCAGGCGAGCGCAAGGCGCTGCCGCTGGCCGCCCGAGAGCTGGCCCACCCACGCCGTCCGCTTCTCCTCGAGCTGGACCTCGTCGAGGAGCGTCTGCAGCGGCCGGGGTTTCTTGTAGAAGCTGCGAAAGAGCTCCAAGGTCTCCTCGACGGACTGCTTGTCCGTGAGCTGCGTCTCCTGGAGCGCGACGCCGATTCGCTCGCGCAGCGCTGCCTCGTTCTTGTGCCATGAGAGGCCGAAGAGCTCGACGCCGCCGGAGGTCGGCTCGGCCAGACCCTCGAGGATCTCGACGGTCGTCGTCTTGCCCGCGCCGTTCGGCCCGAGCAGCCCGAAGCATTCGCCCGGCGCGATGCGCAAGTCGATCCCGTCGACGGCGACGACGTCCTCTCGCGGCCCGGCGCCCAGGCCACGTCCGCCCGGGTACACCTTGCGCAGCTCGCGACAGACCACGGCGTCCACGGCGCGGTAATCTAGCACCCATGAGCCAAGCCCCCGACGGAGAACCGGGCCACGCCGAGGTGCGCTCCCTCCTCGAAGCGGAATCGGTGGGTCTGCTCTCGACGCTGTCCGTCCACCGCGCCGGCTTCCCTTACGGCTCTCTCACGCCGTTCGCGTTGTCTGCGCGCGGCGCGCCGCTCCTGCTCCTCTCCGGCCTCGCGGCGCACACGAAGAACCTCCTCGCCGATCCGCGCGCCTGCCTGTTCGTGGGCGACCGCACCGCGACCGAAGATCCGCTGGCCGGGGCGCGCGCGTCCCTGCTGGGCCGCGCCGTCCGGGTCGGCGGCGCCGATACAGGCGAAGCCCGCGCGCGCTACGTGGCGCGCCACCCCCGCGCCGAGGCCTACTTCGAGCTGCGAGACTTCGCGCTTTGGGAGCTCGTCGTCGAGGAAGCGCGCCTCATCTCGGGCTTCGGCTCGATGAGGTGGCTGCCGCTATGACGTGCTAGGAAGAGGTCGCGTGCGCTAGGAAGAAGCCGCGCTCTTGCGAATTCTCCCTCCAGCTCCCGCTTGCGGGAGAAGGCCGGGGTGAGGGATCGCCGCGTCGTAGACGCGCCTACCCACAGGCCGGCTTCACCCGAAGACGATCGTCTTGTTCCCCGTGACGAGCACCCGCCGCTGCAGGTGCGCCCGAACCGCCCGGGTCAAGACCTGGCGCTCGAGCTCGCGGCCTTTTTGCACGAGGGCGTCGACGCCGTCGCGGTGGCTCACGCGGCACACGTCTTGCTCGATGATGGGACCTTGGTCGAGGTCGGCCGTCACGTAGTGCGCCGTGGCGCCGATGACCTTCACGCCGCGCGCCTGAGCCTGGTGATAGGGCTTGGCCCCCACGAAAGCCGGCAGGAACGAGTGGTGGATGTTGATGATGCGCCCCGGCCAGCGCGCCACGAGCCCGGGCGAGAGGATCTGCATGTAGCGCGCGAGCACGACGAGGTCGACTCGCAGCTCGTCGAGCAGCTTCTCCTGCGCGGCCTCGGCGGCCTCGCGGTTCTTCGGATCGACGGGCACTTGCTCGTAGCGCACGCCGAAGTGGCCGGCCACGGACCGGAGGGTCACGTGATTCGAAATCACGACCGAGAGCTCGCCGCCCAGCTCCCCGAGTTGGTGCGAGAGCAAGAGATCGTAAAGGCAGTGCGGCGTCTTGCTCGCGAGGACGGCGACGCGAGGGCGGACGTCCGAGTACGTCAGCTCCCACGTCAGATCGAAGCGCACCGCGAGATCGGAGAGCGCGGCGTGAATCTCGGGCCGGCCCAGCTTGAACCCCGGGAGGCTCCAGACGAGGCGCATGAAGAACAGCCCCGTCTCGAGGTCGGCGTGCTGGTCGGCGTCGATGATGTTGCCGCCGTTGTCGAATACGAAGCGGGACAGCGCCGCGACGAGCCCCGTGCGATCGCGACAGCTCACGAGCAACGTCGCCGTCACCGGCGAGGGCCGCGGCGCCTCGAACGATGCCGTGACGCTCATCGGTCAGCGTGCCTGTTGAATGAGCCGGCCATCCGAGAGCCGCTCGACGGAGCCCACGATCCGCCCATCCGGCCCGCGCACGTAGCCGGCGTTCGCGCCCACGCGCACGATGTCGAACGACGTCTCGCGGCCCGCCGGATCGACCTGTCTGACCCTCACCGTGTCGGCGTCGAGCTTCGCCAGCTCGACCTTCGAGCCATCGGGGAGGGTCTGGACCGCAACCTTGTTCGTGCCGTTGAGAAAGTCGAGCGTGTTCAGCACGATCCAATCCGCGAGGAACGCGATCGCGTAGACGGGAATGACGAGCATGGCGAACAAGAGGAGCGACCGTACGACGGCGTTGTCCGAGGCCGTCCGGTTGAAGTCGTAGACGGCGTTCATGGCGCGAAAGCGGCCGAAGCAGCCTGCGGCCGTCGTCAGAAACACCGCCGTCAAGCCGAGCACGAGCGCGTCACGGAGTCGTCGCCATCGTTGCTGTCGCATCTTCTCCTCCGAGGTGGATGGTGGGAAATCGAGGCGCGACTATACGCCCGAACGTCAGAGGCCCGCGCGGCGCGCGCGCACGGCCTCGGCGAGCTCGCGCAGCACGGGCAGCGTCTCCGACCAGGCGAGGCAGGCGTCGGTGATGCTCTGCCCATAGACGAGCGGCCGGCCCGACATGCGGTCCTGCCGCCCGCCCACGAGGTGACTCTCGATCATGACCCCGAACACGGACGCGCTGCCGCCCGCGCCGCCCGCGCGGATCTGCGCGGCGACGTCGCGCGCGACGGCCGGTTGGCGTGCGGGGTCCTTGCGGCTGTTGCCGTGGCTGCAATCGACCATGAGCCGGGCCGGCAGCTTGGCGCGCTCGAGGCTCGCGATGGCGCGCGTGACGTCGTCGGCGCCGTGGTTCGGCCCGGCGTTCGAGCCGCGCAGGATGATGTGACAGTCCGGGTTCCCGCGCGTCACGACGATCGCCGAGAGCCCCTGCTTCGTGACCGA
>DATKFB010000034.1:0-2479 GCA_035544435.1 Polyangia bacterium | reverse complement strand
CTACGGCATCCCCGAGGCGCTCATGCGCGCCATCATCAAGACCGAGAGCGACTACGACCCGGCGGTCGTATCGAGCGCGGGTGCGCAGGGGCTCATGCAGCTCATGCCGGACACAGCGCGACTTATGGGCGTCACCGATCCGTTCGACGCGCGCCAGAGCATCATGGGCGGCGCGCGCTACTTGCAGGTCCTCGCGCGGCGCTTCTGCAAGCAGGTCACGAGCGCGGGCACCGTTTGCGGGCCCGACGAGAAGGTGAAGATCGTCGCCGCGTACCACGCGGGCCCTGGGGCCGTCGAGAAGTACGGCGGCGTCCCGCCGTACGAGACGACCCACGCCTACGTCGCGGCCGTCATGCGCCGGTACGCCGACGGCGGGGCCACGGGAGCGGCTCGGTGAGCGGACCCAAGGCGGCGCCCGGAGAGAGCTCGTCGCAGGGGCCCGCGGGCGCGACGGCCGCGGCCGCAGCTTCGGCCCGTCCCGGCGACGATCGCTTCCGGGCGCACCTGGCGTCGGCGGGCGAGCTCGTGTCGGGTGGCCGCTTCCGCGAGGCGGAGGTCGAGGTGCTGCGAGCGCTCTCGGGCCTGCCCGCCGATCTCCGCGCCCTCAACCTGCTCGCGCTCGTGCGCTTCAAGCTCGGGCGCCTCGAGGAGGCGCGCGCCACCTATCGCGAGATCGCGACGACGGCGCCCAACGACGCCTCGGCGCGCCGCAACCTCGGCCTGCTGGCGCTCAAGCTCGAGCGGGTCGACGAGGCTATCCCCGAGCTCGAGATGGCGGCGCGCCTCGCGCCCGGCGACCAGCAGGCGTGGAGCTATCTCGGCTACGCGTACGCCAAGAAGGGCGAGAGCGTTCAGGCGGCGGCGGCGTTCCGGCGCGCCGGTCAGGACGCGCTCGCTGACGAGCTCGAGCACGCCGTGACAGCGCGGCGGTCTTCGAGCGGCCCGAAGCTGGCGACCCTGCAACCCAGCGGGGGGACGCCGCCGCCCGCGGCCGCTCCGGCGGGGCTCGACGCGCCCGCGCCGGCCGCCCCCGCCGCGCCGGCCGCGCTCGCGGTGCGGGAGCCCGTGGCGACGCGCCCGGCGTCGCGCGTCCTCGAGGGCCGCGCGCTGACCACGCTCGTGCCTTCCGTCGTGTCGCCCGCGGCGGCTCTCGCAACGACCGCGCCGACGCGCGCGCGCGTCGACGTGGACGTGCCCGCGGCGGACGCTCCCGTCGAGCTCGGGGCGGTGCCGCTCCTGGGCTTCGTCTTGGCGCGCCTCGGTCTCGGCGAATCGCCGCGCATGCCGCAGGGCGAGGCTCTGCGTCTCGACGTCGACGACGAGGCGTACGTGCGCGCGGGCGCCGCCCTCTCCGCCGTGGGCGTGCGCTTCGAGCCGGCGTTCCGGCGCACGCAGGGCCGGCGCAGCGCCGATCCGCTCGCGCCCGACGGCACGCCGTTCTTCAGGCTCGTGGGTCCGGGCGAGGTCTGGGTGGCGGGCGCGCCGGGCGCCTGGCAGGCCGTGTCGCTCGAGGACGACATCCTCTACGTGCGCGAGGACCGCGTGCTCGCCTTCGACGGCGGCGTGTCCTGGGAGGCGGGCGCCGTGCCGGGCGACGGGTTGCGCATGCTGCAGTTTCGCGGCCGCGGTTGCGTCGTCTTGCGCCTCGACGCGCCTCCAGTCGCCGTCAAGGTCACAGAGGATCGCCCCGCGCTCGTCGCACGCGCCCACCTGCTCGGTTGGGTCGGCCGCCTCGTGACGCACAAGCAGCGCAGCGCCGGCGCGTCGCCCTTCGACCTCACCTGCCAAGGCGAAGGCGTGCTGCTTTTTGACGGGGGCCCTGGGAGGGTCGCCGCACCCCCCGGTGCTCGCTCCGGCGGGCAAAGCCCGCCTACGCTCGGGAGAACCTATGGGTAATTTGCGGCGCGAGTTCACGAACTTGCCGAACCTCGTGACGATGGGGCGCGTCCTGCTCGTGCCGTTCGTGCTCTTGTTCATCGATAACTTCAGCCCCGTGCGGTCCTTCATCGCGAGCTTGCTGTACCTCGGGGCGGCCGCGGGCGACGCGCTCGACGGGTATCTCGCGCGCAGCCGCGGCGAGGTGAGCATGCTGGGAAAATTCCTCGATCCGCTCGCCGACAAGCTCATCGTCACGGCCGTGCTCGTGTTCATGGTGGCGCTCGGGCGCGTCCCCGCCTGGATCGTCGTCGTGCTCATCGCGCGCGATCTCGCCATCAACGGCCTGCGCAGCGTCGCCTCGGCGCAGGGGCTCGTCATCGCCGCCAGCGACGGCGGCAAGATCAAGACGGCCTTCCAGCTCGTCGCGATCATGATGTTGCTCATCCACTTCCGCTACCCCGTGATCGGCACGAGCATCCAGCCCATCGACTATCACCGCGTCGGGCTCATCGTCCTTTACCTCTCGATGGGCGTGTCGGTGCTGTCGGGCGCGCAGTACTTGCGAGATTTCTTCTACGCGGTGCTGCGCCAGCCTCGACCA
>DATKFB010000033.1:0-2028 GCA_035544435.1 Polyangia bacterium | reverse complement strand
CTGGATGTCGGCCCATGGACGCGTCGATGATACGCGCCAACTGGAACCTCGGGAGGGCTCGCGGTAAGACAACCTCCATGGCGACCAGCGCGTCCCCGAGCTCACCCGCGCCGCGGCGTCCGTCGATCATCCGGCGCTTCTGGGGCTTCATCATGTTCCTGCTGGCCTTCGGCGCGGCGGGGCTGGCCGCGTACACCTTCTTGCAGCTCCAGCAGGAGCGGAACGAGCGCGCTTTGCTCGAGAAGAAGATCGCCGACTGGGACCCGAAGTTCGACGCGTTCAAGAACGCCGTGCGCGACATCGATCGCCACCTGTCATCGGTCGTCTTCCAGGAGATCGACCTGCCGGGCGCGGGCTGGCAGCCCATCGCGGGCGGGTTCTACGTGATCGATCTCGCGGTCACGCCGCACGGCAAGGGCGTCAACGTCCTCGGCAAGGTCATCAACCCGACCTCCGTGACCCACGAGGGCGCGCAGCTCTCCATCAAGATCGGCGCGCACAAAGCGACCTTCACGCTCCCGCGCGTGCCGCCCGCCGTCGCGCAGCCCTTCGAGGTCACGCTGCCCGACGTGCCGCCCGCCGACGCGCGGCGCGCCTACTTCGCGCTCGACAGCTCGACGATCTCCTTCTCGAGCTCGACGACGCGCAAGGGCCCGGGCGCCGGCCCCGTCGACACCGACAAGCTCCTCAAGTAGAGCCGTTGACCTTTAGCGAGATTGTTGAACCCCAGTTGAGGAGCCGTCATTGTGAATATCGATGAGCACGAACGAGACGACAATGAGCAGGAGCTGCTGAAGCTGTTGGCTCAAGGCGACGATGACATCGCAGCCGGGCGAGGCCACGATCTCGAGGATGTTCTGCCGACCTGGATCGACTCCTCGCGACGTGAAGCGCTGCACACACTCGCTGTGTGTCACCCCAAGCATTGAGAGAGAACCGGCGCGGCTCAGCGCGCGACCGTGTAAGCCGTCATGCTGACGATCGTGTCTACGTTGGCGTCGCGCGGGAGCACGGTCACGGGCTTGTTGACGCCGAGGAGGATGGGGCCGATCGCGGTGGCGCCGCCCAGCGCGGCAAGCACCTTATAGGCGGCGTTGCCGGCGGCCAGCGACGGGAAGACGAGCACGTTGGCCTCATCGGTGAGGCGCGAGAACGGGAACAGCTCGCGCATCTTTTCGGGCTCGACGGCGATGTCGGCCTGCACCTCGCCGTCGATCTCGAGATCGGGGCGGCGGCGGCGCACGATCTCCACGGCGGCGGCGACCTTGAGCGACTCGGGGTGCGGCGCCGAGCCGAAGTTCGAAAAAGAGATCATGGCGATGCGGGGCGTGATCTCGAAGGTGCGCACGGCGTCGGCGACCTGGATGGCGATGTCCGCCAGCGTCTCGGCGTCGGGATCGATGTTGACCGTTGCGTCGGCGAAGAACTTCACGTCGTTCTTGAGCAGCATCATGTACATGCCGCTGGCGCGGCGCACGTCGGGGCGCGTGCCCAGGATCTGCAGCGCGGGCCGGATCGTGTCGGGGTAGGGCGCCGTGAGGCCCGCGACGAGGCCGTCGGCGTCGCCGTGGCGCACCATCATCATGCCGAAGTAGATGCGCCGGTTCACGAGGCGCGTCGCGTTCTCCTTCGTGACGCCCTTGCGGCAGCGCAGCTCGAGGAAGTCGCGCGTGTACTCCGTGTGCTTCGGCGCGTCGGCGGGGTGGACGATCTCGACGCCCGCGAGGTCGAGATCGAGCTCGGCGGCGCGCTGGCGGATCCTGCGCTCCGTGCCGAGCAGGATCGGGCGCGCGATGCCCTCGTCGAGGACGATCTGGCAGGCGCGCAGCACCTTGATGTTGTCGCCCTCGGGGAAGACGATGCGCTTGGGGGCGCTCTTCGCGCGCGCGACGATGCGGCTCATGATCGTGTGCTGCGCGCCGCCGATACGGCGCTGCAGGCGCTCGCGGTACTCGTCGAGGTCGATCGGCAGGCGCGCCGCGCCCGACTCCATGGCGGCCTTCGCGACGGCGGGCGCGCACCACCACA
>DATKFB010000032.1:0-2255 GCA_035544435.1 Polyangia bacterium | reverse complement strand
CGCGCGGCACCGAGAGTGCGGCGGCAGCCGCGGCCCGCGGGCTCGCGCGCGGGCTCGATCCCGCGACGATGGCGGGCAGTGTCGTCATCGTGCCCGTGCTGCGGCCCGGGGGACGATTCGCGCCGCGCCGGCAGCCGGGCCTCCCTTGGCGCTTCCCGGGTGACGCTGGCGGCGCCGCGCGCGCGCGCGACGCCTTCACGCTCTTCTCGGAGCTCGTCGTGGGCGCCGGCGCGCTCGTGCAGCTGGGCGCGCCGCGCGGTGGTCGGCGGGCCGCCCTCACGGTCGCGGGCGATCTCGATGATCCACGCGTGCGGCGGCTCGCCGCCGGCAGCGGCGCCCTCGTCGCGCGCCACGTCAGCCGCGCGACGCCCGGCACGCTGGCCAGCGCAGCGCGCGAGGCGGGCGTCGTCGCGCTCGAGCTCGCGGCCGCCGACACCCCCGTGGACGAGGCGGGCGCGACGCACGCGCTCGCGAGCGCCACGCTCGCCGTGCTCGAAGCGCTCGGCGTGACGCCCGCCGAGGCCGCGCCGGCCGGCGGGCCGCCCGCGGGTCCGGCCCTGCCCATGCGCGCGCGGCCCGAGCCGCCGCCGGTCCTCGCGCGTCGCCTGTGCGTGCGGGCGCCCGCGGGGGGCCTCGTCGAGGCCGCCGTCGCGCCCGGAGCCTTCGTGCGCGCGGGCGGGCTGCTCGCGCGCGTGGCGCCCACGCTCCCCGGACGCGCCGTGCCCGTAAAGGCGCCCGTCGACGTGCTCGTTCTCGAGGCGCCCGCGCGGCCCGCGGCGCGCAAGGGCACAGCGCTCTTCGTGCTCGCGCCCGTGCCCGTCGGGACGCGCCGCCCGCGCCTCAGGGCTGTGGCGCCCGGCGTCGACGCGTGCGGCGGCCCGTCCCACTCCGCCGGCGGCGAGCCGGCCAAGCTGCGCGCGGGCTGGGTCGAGCACGTCACATTGCCGGACCTCGCGATCCCGCGGCTCAAGGCCAAGCTCGACACCGGCGCCCGGACCTCGGCGCTGCACGTCGTGCGCATGCGCACCGTCGACACGGCGGGCGGCCCGCTGCGCCGCCCGATCCTCGAGATGACGGTGCCGAGCGGCGCGCGCGGGCGAAAGCCGCAGCGCGTGCGCGCTGCCGTGCGCGGCTACGTTGTCGTGCGCGACACCTCGGGCCGCCTCGAGCGGCGGCCCGTCATCGAGACGGCGCTGCGGCTCGGGCCCCTCAAGAAGCGCATCGCCGTCACGCTCACGAATCGAGGCGACATGCTCTTCCCCATGCTCATCGGCCGCACGGCCCTCGGCTCGAGCGTCGTCGTCGATCCCGCGCGGCGCTACCTGCTCGGCAGCTCGCCCCGATGATGACGAAAAGTTGACTTCTCTCGTCGGTGACCGATCCTCGATTGCATGCGTGCGCGCGTGCGGGCCTCTTCGGTGCCGGGCGGGCGCGCGCGCTCGGTCCCGGCGCGGTCGCGGATGACGGTCCGGCGCAGCGAGGCGCCTTTCGTGCGCGGCAACCAGCTCGCCGCCGAGTTGCGCTCGAGCCGCGAGGCGCTCACGGCGCTCCAGGGCCACCTCGACAAGCTGCTCGCCGCCGTGCGCGATCCCGGCACTTCCCTGCAAGCCGCCGCCGACCGCGTGTCGCGCGCCACCGCCGACGCCGGCGAGGCCCTGGCGCGCCTCGGTCCCCTGCCCCGCCGCGCTTGAGGCCGGGCCGTCCGGCGACGCGAAGCGTACAATGGACAGCGTGCAGCGCCCGTCGGGCCTCCGCGAGCCCCTCATCGCCTTCTCGGCGGCCACCGCGCTCGCGGCGCTGCTCGCGCTCGCCGGGGGCGCCGTCCCGTTCATCCGCGACAACCTGCACGCCTTCATCGCCGTGATCTTCTTCTACGCGCCCGCCCTCGCGGCGCGGTCGGGCGGCCGCCGCTTCGACTACCACGAGGCGGGGCTCCGCCTTCACCCGCTCGGCTTGAACCTCAAGGTATTGGGCGTGGCCTGCCTGCTGGCCTTCCCGTTCTTCATCGCGGGGTTCTTCGTCTTCTATGGATATGCCTGCGGCGCGGCGGGCGCCTGGCTCGCGCCGTACTTCGGGCGCCTGTGCCACCACTGGCAGGGCTTGACCGCCGGCACGTTGCGCCTGCCCGAGCACTTCGCGCTGTCGGCGATCAACCAGCTCGTCGTCGTGGCGATCCCCGAGGAGATCTTCTTTCGCGGATACCTCCTCGTGCGCCTCGAGCGCGTCTGGCGGCCGACGCGCCGATTGTGGGGGGC
>DATKFB010000031.1:0-3020 GCA_035544435.1 Polyangia bacterium | reverse complement strand
CTCGAGGATGCGCTCGATGCCGCCCATCATCTCCTCGTCGGGGTCTTCGTCCCGGCCCGTGATGGGGTTCGGCACCTTCTCGCGCTTGACCCAGTACGAGGCGTGCGTGATGTACCGCTCGAACTGGTCGATGTAGCGACGCTCCTCGGCGAGGCCCATCGATGTGCGCACCTCCTCGTCGATGCGGTCGATGAGCTTGTCCCTGACCTGGAAGATGAACTTCTTGTTCTCGTGGAAGCCGCCCGGCAGCGGCTCCTGCTTGAGGAAGTCGTAGACGGTGACGCCGCGCACGAGATCCTCGAGCTCGTCGAAGATCGCGAACGGCGACAGGCAGGCGTACTTCGGGCTTTGCGCGGCGTTCATAATGAGCAGCTTCATCTCGCGCGGCGAGGCGCCCGTGCGGCCCTCGTAGTTCGGGTAGCTGTCTGATTCGCGCGCGATCTTCTCGATGCCCCCGACGAGCTCGCGATGCTGGTCCGTCGACAGGCCGTCGGGCGTGACGTTCTCCGCGTAGAGCAGCGCCTTCTCGAGCGGCCCGAGGCGCCCCACGATCTCCGTGAGGTTCTTGCCGTACTTCTCGCCGAGCGGCTTCTTCATGCGCGTCAGCACGGCCCACAGCGCCGTGACCCACGCCACGTGCGGCGCGACGTGCTTGCCCGACTCGGCGTGCGCCGCGCGGATCTGCGCGTCGTAGATCCTGCGCTCGACCTTGTAGTCGAGCAGGTAGGGGACGCGCACGAGCTCCATGCGGCCCTTGAAGGACTGGAACTCGGGGATCTCCTTGAAGGCCGAGAGGTACCCCTCGTTCGACGAGCCGATGAAGATCGTGTCGAGCTCGAGGCTCGCGACGTCGAGCGAGACGCGCCCCTGCTCGACCGTGCCGAGCAGGTACTTGTACGACTCGAGCGGCCGCTTGAGCAGATCGGCGAAGTCGATGACGCCGCGGTTCCCGTCGACGAGCTCGCCCTGGTACTCGTAGAGCGTCAGGGATTGCAGCGCGGGCGGCAGCGACGCGAGCGAGCGATCCATCGTGAGCTGCCGGGAGCGCGCGTCGACAGCCAGCTGGGGCTCGACCGTGGCCGCCGCCTGCCGGTAGCGGCGCGACACGAAGAAGCGCTCGACCTGGACGTGCCGCAGCACTTTCGCGAGATCGCCGTGATACGAGGAGAGCAGCGCCTCGAAGATCTGTCGGTTGCGGTGCGAGAGATCGCCGCGCAGCAGGTAGTCGGCCGGGCGGAAGCCGGCCTTGATCTCGGCGCCGAGCCGCTGCTCGATGAGCTCGCGGCGTTTGCCGCGCGGCACGAGCAAGAGCGGGTGGTCGCGCATCTCGTCGACGATCTTGGCCTCGATGAGCTCGTCCTCGAGGTAGGCGTAAGTCTCGGGCGGCCCGCCCGACACCGCCTCGAAGACGCCCCCGCCCCCGAAGCCGATGCCCCCCTTCGTGAGCTTCTGCGAAGGGAAGATCCAGTTGAAGCGGTACAGGGCACCCTCGTCGAGCGTCGAATAGTGCTCCATGGCGCGCTGTAGTGACGCGACGAACGTCGACTTCGCGCTGCCGTTCGGCCCGTGCAGCAGGATGAGCCGGTTCGTGCGCCCCTCGCGCGCGAAGTTCGACACGAGCCGATAGACCGCCGCCTGCACTTCTTCCTGTCCCACGAGCGCGTCCTTGCCGGCGTCCCACGGACAGTCGAAGAGCTTCCAGCGCGTCATCACGCCGCGCGGCGTGCGCACGAGCTCGGTGCCGAAGTGATCGAAGACGTCGCGCACGTACTGGGCCGCCGAGCGCACCTGGCGGCCGGCGGCGGCGCCGAACAGCGAGAAGTATTCGCCGAACGACATGACGCGCCGGTTGCGCGCGAAGCTCTCGCGCAGCTCGCCCGCCGTCTGGGTGAGCCAGGCCTTGGCGTCGAAGTGACCACCCGCATCACCTCCCGAAGCGGCCACCTCGATACCCGATCCGCGCGAAGGATCTTCGATCGCCATCAGACTCCACGTTACCATGCGTGTCGCGTCCGATCTACGCGCGGCGGGGCGCGACGCTGCTGCCGTTGCATCTCTTCCGTTCGGGCCGCGTCCACAGTATGTAAGAGCCACACCCTCTCCCTCACCTGGAGCTCTTCCGATGCCGATGTCGCGCTCTTCCGCCAGGATCCTGACGCTGACCTTGTCGCTGACCGCGATGGGCGTCGCGGCGCCCGCGCGCGCGAAGGAGCTGACAAAGGAAGCACCGACCAGGGACCCGAAGGCAGACGGCGGAAAGCCCGTCGCCGCGGCGTCGCCGCCCCCCGGCAGCCCCATGGCGGACCTCAAGAAGTCGAACGCGCAGCTCGAGAAGGTGCTGCACAAGAACGTCCCGAACTGGACGCCCGAGGCGGAGCTCGAGCGCGCGGAGGTCCGCAAGCTCGTGGGCGGCTTTCTCGACTACGCCGAGCTCGCGCGGCGCTCGCTCGCGCGCCACTGGGACACGCTGACGGCCAAGCAGCACGAGGAGTTCACCGAGACGCTCCGGCAGCTCGTCGAGCGCAGCTACCTGCGGCAGGTCCACGGCAGCGCGAATTACAACATCAAGTTCGAGAAGGAGGAGAAGGCGGGCAACGAGGCCACCGTCGACGCCACCCTCCACACGCTCTCGCGCGGCAAGAAGGTCGACATCGCGCTCGAATACAAGATGCTCGGCAAGGAAGGCAAGTGGGTCGTCTACGACGTGCTCACCGACGAGCAGAGCATGCTCGAGAACTACCGCGCCGAGTTCAACAAGATCATCGCCAAGGACGGATTCGACGCGCTCCTCAAGCGCATGAAGAAGAAGCTCGAAGAAAAAGAGGAGTGAGGGCATGGCGCGCTCGAGCTCCGCGGCGCCCGTCGCGCCGAGCGTGCGGGTGTGGCCCGCCGCCCTGGCGCTGGCCGCCCTCGGCGCGGCCCGTTGCGGCAGCGACTGCTGCACCGTCGACTCGGAGCCCATCCCCGTGTCGCGCGCGCCCCTCGGCCAGGGCCCGGCGCTCGGCGGCGCGATGCTGGCG
>DATKFB010000030.1:0-7908 GCA_035544435.1 Polyangia bacterium | reverse complement strand
GTCGGCGGCGGATTCAACGGCGTAGCCTTCGTCGCGTAGCAACTCACAGAGCGCCGTACGGGCGTTGACCTCGTCGTCGACGACCAGGATCCTTCCCTTGGTTTGCATTCGTCCCGAGGCTCCCTTGGTGGGCCGGCTGGCTGCGGCGCGCTCCGGCGCGGCCAGATTAGTTGGTGTCGTATGGGTTGTCTCCATGGCCTCTGGGGGGAGGGGACTGCAAAGCCCGAACCAAGCGTCATTTCAAGGAGTTGCCGCCCCGGACGCCGGGGCTCGCGCGCAATTTGCGTGGATCCGCACGGCGGGCGCAGAATCTGCGCGGATCAAGACTGGCTGCGCTCAGCGGCGCGGCCCCGACCGCCTGCGCTTCGTTGCCGCCGCCGTCCACACGAAGCAGGGGGCTGCCGGACCTTTATCGCCGACCTGCGCGTCCACGCCGCGCGCGAGGACGCGACGCTCTACCGCTGGGCGAGCCGAGGACGTCGACGGCGACGCGTGGGCGAGGATCGCGCGGGGCCTGCGCGAGGCGCGCGACGCCGCGGCGGAGCGACTCGGCGCCGAGCTCAGCCAGCTCGGCGCGCGCTCTAGGTGATCGCCGTTCGCTCTGTCAGCCACGATGACGCGGCCGCAGCGGCCAGGACGAGAACGACGCCGAGGATCGGGTGAGGCTGAGAACCAGAGTCAGCAGCTGAAAGAGAAGCCCGAAGGCCAGGAACGCCCAGAGCGGCCCCGGCCAAGCTCTGCGCACGGAAGACGCCAAGGGACGCCGCGACGAAGGCCGCGAAGACCGTGGTCCAGAGGATGACCTGGAGCGTCTCCCACAGGGTGGACCGCTTCTCGCCCTCGGCGAGCTGCTTGATGCCGGTCATCATTCGCCGCTCCATCGCGAAGTGCACGGGCTCGAAGATCGCGACCGTGAACGCTCCGGGCAGTAGCGGCAGGCCTCCCGAGCCGCGCCCGCGGAAGACGAGGCGCGACCGGCCCGCGTCGACGGGCGTCACGACGAAGGACCAGCTCGCGTCGGGAGCGTCATTCATGCTCCGGCCGATCTGTCGCGTAAGCGAAGCCGAGCGCACGTCCCGGCTCGAAGACGGCGAGCGTGGCGAAGACGCCGCCTCTGGCCTTTCTCGGTGGGTACATCCAGAGCTTGTCGTCCACCTTCCAGTGCTGCAACGCGGGCGTAAGCGCCTGGACGTCTGGCATCTCGCACCCGAAGAGGTTCTCGAGCGCGCGAAAGCTGTAGAAGCCCGCGCGATCTTGACCGATCTGCGCGACCCAACCCCAGACGACGGGCGCCGGCGCGTCGATCGTGACGGCGCGTCTCCTGGCTCACGGGGGCGGGGACGATCTCGTCGCCCGGCAAGCGTTGGACCAGCTCGGCATCGGTGGTCCCCCAGCGATGAATCCAAGGACGAGCCACGAGCGCATAGACGGCGCTCAGCTCCGCCAAGACCGCCACGGCCGCACCGAGACGGCCGAGAAACCGGAGGGCCGAGAATTTGCGCCTCGTCTTCACGTGCACGTCTCTACGAGACGCAACCCGCTGGCCAGGCGTGCGCGCGCGACGATCACCACGCGCGTTTCCCCCGCTGCGCACTTCCTGCGTGGACACGGTGAAACCGCACTTATCCGGCGCGGGCGGACAGGTGGCACTCTGTGTGCAGCTCTGAAGGACATGGACACCATCGACATCCAAGCGGAAGTGTCGCGGTACGCTCCCAAAGAAGCCCCCAGGAAGGAAGAGGACGGCGAGCTCGAGCGCTGGCAGATCGATCCTGCGACCTCGCGTCTTACCTTCACGCTCCGCCACCTCGTCGTCCAGCAGATCCGGGGTCAGTTTCTAAGTTGGGGCGGTACCTTGTTTCTCGAGCGCACCGAGCCGTGGCTCTCGAGCGTGCACGTCTGGGTGGATCTCGCGAGCATTGAAACGGACTCGGTCGAGCGCGACGCGCACGTGCGCTCGGCGGAGTTCCTGGACGTCGCGCGCTTCCCGCGCGCCGAATTCAAGAGCACGGCCGTCGAGCCCTGCAGCCGTCACCTCCTCGTTCGCGGCCGTCTCCAGCTCCACGGCGTCACCCACGATCTCGAGCTCGAGGTCGAGGCCGGCACCGGCAAGAACGGCGCGGCGCAGAGCGTGTACTCCGTGCGCGGAAAGATCGACCGACAGCTCTTCGGCCTGCACTGGAATCAGGACCTGGACGTGGGCGGCGTCGTCGTCGGCGACGAGATCGAGATGTCCGCCGAGGTGAACGTCGTGCGCGCCGACGACGGACCGGACTAACGCACAACGCTTGCGCGACCCTCGTGCGGGCGCGAATGTGATGCGGGCGGTGGTCTAGACGAGCCGCCATCTGTCGGATCGGCCTCGTTGGCACGCGCCTCGCAATGAGGGCCGCCGTGACCAAATCAAGAGCCGTCGTGGGATCCTTGGTGCTCGCTGGCCTCGTGGGCATGGCCATTTTCTTGCGGCCCCGCCCCGTCGCGAAGGAGGAGCTCGCCCGGCCGGCCTCGATCACGCCGGTGATGCTGGCGGTGCTCAGGACGAAGATGGGCCGCCACGACCTCCAGATGAAGGCGCTCGTGGCGCGCGTCATTCTCCTCGACGACGATGTCGTCTCGAGAGCGGCGGGCGAGATGTTCGACGAGCCATCGGTCGCTCGTCCCCTCACGGGCGACGAGCTCAACGGCGTGCTGCCCGAGCGCTTCTTCGCCCTGCAAGACGAGCTTCGCAGTCGGGCCCGCCGGCTCGTCGTCGCGAGCGAGCGGCACGATCGCGCCGCCGTCGCCGACGAGTTCGCCTTGCTCTCGAGGGCCTGCCTCTCTTGTCACGAGGTCTATCTGCGCGGCGCCGACGTCGCGACCTCGCGCCAGGCCGGGTCACCGTGAACGCGCTCCGGCTCTACAGCCGAGACGTCCAGGCGCACCCCCTGCTGTCGGCCGAGGAGCAGGAGGCCTTGGCGCGGCGCTTCGCCTGCCACCGCGATCCCCGCGACGGGCGCCGGCTCGTGCTGGCGAATCTGCGCCTCGTCATCAGCATCGCCAAGAACCTCGGCGGCGCCACGCGCTCCGACCTCATGGACCTCATCCAGGAGGGTAACGCCGGGCTCATGACAGCTGTCGAACGCTTCGATCCCGAACGTGGTCTAGAGCTTTCGGCCTACGCTTCGATCTGGATACGATCCTATATCTTCCGCCACATCATGGAGACCAGCCACATCGTCCGGACGACGACGACCGCGGAGGGCCGTCGTCGCTTCTTTGCCCGTACGCTCCCGAGCGACGTTTGCCTGGACGCGCCGGCGGGCCGCGCGGGGGACGAAGGCGGCACGCGGGCAACCCGCCTCGAACTCGTGGCGGCGGACGACGGGCAGCGCCCCGATCTCGCCGCCGAGGCGCACGAGGACGTGATCCGCCTCAGGATGGCCATGACGCGGCTTGAAGCCACGCTGGACATCCGTCAGCGTCTCATCCTCGAAAGCCGTCTGCTCAGCGAGAGCCCACCGCCCCTGCGCGAGCTCGGAGCGACGATCGAGCTCAGCGGGGAGCGCGTGCGCCAACTCGAGCAAGAGATGCTGGCTCGCCTCCGACGGCTCGTCACCGATACGAAGCCCGAAGACCTGCGGACGGCCGCGTAGCGAGGTCCGACACCAACCGAAACCGAATCATCAAATGAAGGAGCGATCACGAGACGACTGTTCGTCACGACGACGGCGCTGGCGGGCCTGGCCCTCGCGGGCGCCGGCTGGGCTTACGTCGAGGCACCCAGCAAGCCGAACGACGCTCACCAGACTGAGGCGCCCACGACGAACGGCGCCTGGCGGAATGGGTGGCATGGGCAAGACGGTCGATGGCATGGGGAGTATGGGCACGTTCGAGCATGAGGGCATGTGCCCCATGATGATGGGCGGCATGGACGGCGGCATGGGCGCCATGATGGGGATGGGCGGCGCCGACACGCAGATCGCCGTCAAGAACACGGCTAAGGGCGTCACGGTCACCCTCACGGCCAGCGACCCCGCGAAGGTCGCGCGCCTCAAGAAAATAGCCGAGGCCATGCGCCGCATGCACGAGGCGACCGCGCCGTAGAGGCCCGAGTTGTCCGCAGCCGCTCCCACTCTGTGATTGAGGGACAGCTCGGGACGGACACCTAGCCGTCGCTTTGATCGACCGACACGACGTCGTCGCGCACCGAGTCCGGCGTGAGGAGGGTTCGCTCCTCTTCGTCCATGTCGTCGAGGAGCCAGCTCGTGAGGAACGCCAGCTTGGCCGCGAGCATCGGCACCCGCGGCCCGACCTTGGCCTCCTCGTGAATGCCCGCAAGTGTTGCGCGCTGGCGGGCATGCTCATCGCGAAGGCGCGCTGCCCGCAAGGGCCTGCGGGGGAGGTCGTCTTTGAAGATATCGACCAGAACCTTCTCTTCGAAGCGGAGGTGGATCTCCAGCGTGGCGTGAATGTCTCCGATGGCGCTCGTCACGGCGTCGGGCGGCTGCGCCTCCTCGTCGAGGGCGCACTCCGCGACCTCTCTCGCGTGCGCGAGCAGGGCGCGGATCCGCTGGTGTTGGATAAGGATTGCCCGTCGGACGGTCGCGGCATCCATGCGGTGACTCGGCACGCTCCAGATAGCTTCCTTCATGGCGACCCTTTTGTTGTTCTTGACTTGGCGAACGCCGGAGTCTCGCCGTCGCCCTCGAGGGCCAAGCGCTCCTGCAGGACGCGCAGCGCGTCCGCGGGATCGTCGACCCACACGAAGAGCTCGAGATCCGCCGCCGCGATCATTCCGTGACGGACCAAGGCGTCGAAGTCGATGACCTCGCGCCAGTAGGAAGCGCCGTAGAGGAGAATCGGGATCCGCCGCTCGAGCTTCCCAGTCTGGGAGAGCATGAGCATCTCGGAGAGCTCGTCGATCGTCCCGAAGCCGCCCGGGAACACGACCATGGCGCGCGCGAGGTGGGCAAACCAAAGCTTGCGCATGAAGAAGTAATGAAACTCGAAGCACAGCTCGGGCGTGACGAAGGCGTTGGGGCGCTGCTCGTGCGGAAGGCCAATGTTGAAGCCGATCGTGCGCCCGCCCGCGTCGACCGCGCCGCGGTTCGCGGCCTCCATGATGCCCCCTGCGCCACCCGAGCAGACGATGAAGCGGTGTCCATCGGCGGGCAGCGTGTGCGACCACGCGGTGAGAAGGCGCGCCAGCTCGCGAGCCTCGCGGTAGTAGCGCCCAAGCGGGCCGTCCTCGCGCAGGCGCGCCGAACCGAAGAAGACCACGGTGTCTTGCACGCGGGCGCGCCGGAGCTCGCGGAGCGGCTGCAGATACTCCGCGAGGATCCGCAGCGGCCGTGCGTCGGGACCGTCGAGGAAGGCGCCGTCCTTATAGGCGAGCTTCGGACTTTGCGGCATGTTCTCGAAAGATGCGAGCCCCGTGCCACCTATGAACCGCGACCGGACGGCCCGCACGCGCGCAGGATCTGCGCGGACGGAGCCTCCCCACGGCAAGACGAGCGCAGTTCGGCGCCGGCCTTGCCAGCGGCAGGGCGGTTGCAAGAGCCGAAGGCATGATCGAATTGACCGCCATCGGGGCCGCGCGGACGGTCACGGGCTCGAAGCACCTCCTGACGACGTCCCGCGCAACGGTCCTGCTCGACTGCGGCCTCTTCCAGGGACGTCGCCAGGAGTCCTTCGAGAAGAACCGCCACATTCCCGTCGACCCGCAGCGGCTCGACGCCGTCGTGCTCTCGCACGCGCACATCGACCACTCGGGCGCGCTGCCTTTGCTCTGTCGCGCCGGTTACCGCGGCCCCATCTACGCGACGACCGCGACGCGCGACCTGGCGGCGCCCATGCTGCTCGACACGGCCATGCTCCAGAAGGCCGACGCGCGACACATCGCGCGCCTCATCGAGAGGGGCGCGACCGACCTCGTGCCCGTCGAGGCGCTCTACGACGAGGACGACGTGACAACGACGCTCTCGCAGATGTTCGGGCTCCCGTACCACCGGCGGCAGTCAGTCGCTCCTGGCGTGACCGCGACCTTCCTCGACGCCGGCCACGTGCTGGGCAGCGCCATCGTCGTGCTCGACGTCGAGGACGAAGGCCGCACGGTGCGCGTCGCCTACACGGGCGACCTCGGTCGGCACCACTTGCCGATCTTGCGCGACCCCGAGCTCCCCGACGGCGTTGAGTGCCTGCTCACTGAGAGCACCTATGGCGACCGCCTGCACGGCGACGTGGAGAAGCTCGGCGAAGCGCTGGCCGAGGTGGTGAACCGCACGCATGCGCGCGGCGGCAAGATCGTGATCCCGTCCTTCGCGCTCGAGCGCGCGCAAGAGGTCATCTACGAGCTCAAGCTGTTGCGCGGCGCGGGCCGCATCCCCGCCCGGCCCGTCTACGTCGACTCTCCGCTCACCGTGAAGCTAACGGACGTCTTCCGCTTGCATCCGGAGTGCTATGACCGGTCGGCGCGCGAGCTGCTGCTGCACGGAGACTCGCCGTTCCAGTTCGAGGGCCTCCGTTATGTCTCGTCCGTCGAGGACTCCATGGCGATCGACGAAGACGATCGCCCCGCCATCATCATCTCGGCCAGTGGCATGTGCGAGGGAGGGCGGGTCCTCCACCACTTGCGAACGACCATCGGCGACTCGAGGAACACCGTCGCGATCGTCGGCTTCCAGGCGGCGCACACGCTGGGACGACGGCTCGTCGAGCAGCGGCGAGAGGTCCGCATCTTCGGCCTGGCGCACACCCGGCGCGCGGAGGTCGTCGTGCTGGACGGCTTCAGCGCGCACGCCGACCAGGCGGGCTTGCTGGCCTTCGCCGAGGGGGTGCGCGATCGGGGTTCGCTGAGGCGCGTCGTGCTCGTCCACGGCGAGCCCCCCGCCCAGGACGCGTTCGCGCGCCTCCTCGGCGCGCGCGGCTTTCCGACCGTCGACGTACCCGCGGCCGGGCAGAAGATCCGTCTCTAGGCGGCCGCGCAAGACCTGCTGGCCCGCGCGCTCCGCGCGCAAGGCCTGCGGGCTCTGCGGAGCGCGCGCCTCGTTCGGCTTGCGCACGGGATTTGCCGTGAGGATCCCGGTGGCGTCAATGAACGCCCTCCTCGGATGTGTTGCCAGCGTGGAATTTGAAGGAGGAACGCGAGACCGTAGATCGCGTTCAAGGTTCCACCGATCAACACGGGCCTGCCGAAGGTGGTCTTCCCCAAAAGGGCTCCCGCGATCAACGGCGCGAGCCCGGCGTGCTGCCCGTGCGTTGTCCCTTTCCGCTCGGCGAGTCGGCCTGGGGGGTCGATCTGGAGCGGCCCGCCGGGTGGTGCGCCCCGAGCCGAAGCTGAGGCCGCCTCGGCACTGAGCCGATTCACGGCCCGCAGAACTTCTTGTTGGCGGCCCCGCCGCCCGTCGAGCGGCACGTAAACGTGGAGCCGGCGGCGCTGTGACAGAACGTCGTATCGCTGGCTCCTCCATCGTAGGTGGTCCCGACGTCAGAGGCGGCGCAGCTCACGCAGCAATACGTCTGCCCGGCCGACTCGAGGGGCGCGCACACCTCTTTGATACCGGCGGGGCGCTCACCCGCGACCGCACAACAGTTGCTGTCCGTTGTGCAGGTGTGTGTGCAGTACCCGCCGGTCAGGTTCGTCAGGAACATGATCGTGCCCTGCAGGCCGCCGCCGTCGAGCCCAACGTAGCAGTCGGCGTCCTTGGTGCAGTGGTGCCCCGCGGGTGGAGCCGCAGAGCCGGCCGAGCAGCCGACCAGGAGCAAAGCGAACGCCGCGACGATCTTCTTGGGGAGGACACCGCGAAAGTATCTCATGGGCCCCGCCCGGATGGAGGCCGCCCTGTCGATCTCCGACATGGCGATAGAGGCGCTGACGCGGGGGACACTCAAAAGCGAGCCGGTGCTTGGGCGCACGCACAGATAGGTTCG
>DATKFB010000029.1:0-8206 GCA_035544435.1 Polyangia bacterium | reverse complement strand
ATCTCGTGCGAAAGGCCGAACATCCGGACGCGCGTGTCATCATCGTCGGGGACGAGCGACACCGAGCCGCCGAGCCGCTCGGCGAGCGCGAGGATCTCCGCCCAACCCGTGCGCGGCGGCTCGTCGTCATAGAGCGCGACCGGAACGTTGCGCGAGCCGGTCCAACGCTTGATCTCCTCGTCGGTGCGACGAAAGCGCACCGCAAGGTAGTCAAGGCCCTTCACGTCGAACGCGCCGAGCGCGGCCTGCGACCAGGGGCTCGGTACGCCCGTGGCGACGACGACGCGAAGACCGGACGCCGCGCGCGCTTCTTCGAGCTCGACGAACCGCACGCCCACCGTTAGCGCCGTCCGCCGCCGCCACCACCGCGCCAGCCGCCAGCGCGCGGGCGGATGACGGGTGAGGACGCGGGTGCGGAGCGCGACGTCGCGGCCGGGGTTCCGCGCCAGCCGCCCGGCGCCGGCGCGCCGCCGCCCGCGCGAGGCGGCGTGCCACGCCACACCCCGGGCGCGGGTCCGCGGTACGGGCCACCCCAGGCGCGTCTCGGCGCGTAGTAGTAACCGTGAATCAGGGGCGGGTAATGACGGTACGGATAAAAGGGCGCGTACCACCATCCGAACCCGAAACCGAGACCCACCGTTACGTACGGCGGATAGGCGGCGTAGGACTCCACCGGTCCGTCGTAGCGCTCGAACGAGGTTTGGTTGGCGACGATCTGGCCGCCCGCGTTCACGCTCCAGTCGAGCGCGAAGCCAGCCAAGCTTTCGGGCTGTCCGAGCCCCTGCGGCGGCGCGAAATACAGATCGAAGACCTTCACCGCCCCTGGCGGCACGGGATAGATGGGACCCGTGCCTGCGTCTGTATTGATGAACGACGGCGGCGCGGGCTGCCGCACTGGCGCCGCGAGGAACTGCTCGCGTCCGTCCACTTCCCACGTCGCCGCGCTCCCGTTCGAGACGGCGAGGCGCGCGTGCACGAAACGCTGCACGCTGCCCTGCCCCGTATCGAAGTCCGTGAAGCCGAACGACGTGACGTAAGCCTCTCCCTGCGGCGCGGCCGGCGGCACCTGATACCGCGCCGCGGGACCGCCGGCGGCGCCCGGCCCCACGGGGACGTACGTATACGTGTGCGCGCAACCAGAGCCGAGCGCGAGCATCCCCGAGAGCGTCGCGAGAAGCGCGAAGCCGATCGATTTCATGGGCCTCATGGGGCGTCGTTCTCCTCCGAACAAATATAGGGCACTTTGCGCGCCGCGAAAGGGCGAACGCCCCCACCGTGATCGCGATCAAGTCACAGGCAGTTGCCGGTCGGCACCCGACAAATTCCCGCCGTGCCCTTGCCGGAAAGAATGCAACGCGCGGGGAGCTCGCACCCGGGCCCGAGAATGGTGTCACACGCCGCTCCGTCGGACGCGCTTGCCTTGCAAGCCCCCATCTCACCCGCTGCCGCGATTCCATTCGCCGTGTAACACGCGCCCGCCTCGCAGCCGGCGAACGCGTCTTGCGAGAGCACGCCGCAGGGCATTCCGTCGCCAACGAAGGTCGTCGCGACGCACTTCTTCGCGCCCGCGGCCCCGGCGCAGAACAAGCCCTGCGTCCCGTCGCACACCGGCATCGAGCCGCCGCAAGCCGCCCCGAGCTCGGAGAGGGTCGACTCGCACTTCCGGCTGCCCGTCGTCCCTGTGGCAGCGCCGCAGATGAGCGCGTACCCGCAGTCGTCGCCCGAGTCGCAGGGATCGCCGGCGACGCCGAGCAGCTTGCACGTCATCGTCGTCGCGTCACAGACCTGGCCGAGCGCGCAGTCCGAGTCGACGCACGACGCGCCCACGGCGGGCGACGGTCCGCAGGTCCCGCACACCGCGTTCTTTTCGCCGGTGCAGAAGGTGCTCTTGCATTGCGCGTTGAAAGCGCAGGCCGCGCCATTGACGCGCGAGCCGGCGGGCTGGCAGGGCGGCGGCACGCTGTCGGCGAAGAAGTCAGGGCACGAATAGCTCGCGAAGGCGGCGACGCACTCCTGCTCGGTCGCGAGCGAGTGGCCCGAGCCGGGGGCCCGGAAGGCGTTCAAGCACTGCAACGCCTGACGCGTGAGGCACTCGGCCATCGTGCCGAACTGGCGAACGATGCCCACGCCCGTGGCGTCGATCTTGCCCGAGCACGAGACGCGCTTGTTACAGGTCGCCTTCGCGACGGCGGCGCAAGCCTCGACGATGCGTCCCTCCGCCATGTCGCCGCTCGGCGCGTCCTCGTGGGCCGTTTCGCCGGTCGGGGCGTCCACGCCGGCGTCGTCGGACGACACGGCGGACGTCACGCCGCCGCACGCGAGAGCCATCGGCGACAGCGCGAGAAGGAGGATCGTGCGGGGCGACAAACGGGTGGCGGCGCGCATTTTGTGGAGCCCTTTTTGCGGCAACGACGCCGCGCAGCCGGGATTGTCGCCTGCTTCAGCGCCGACGCGCAACGCGCCCGCGCTCGCGACGCCTGCTACGGGGCGAGCTTCGCCATCTCGCTCGCGGCGAGCAGCCAAGCGCCCACGCCGAACGGTGTCGTCGAGCCTGCCGTCGCGCCCGCGGGCCCCGCGCCGACGCCCTGGACCCAGCCGACCATGCCGTTCGCGTCGACGACGGTCAGAAGGCCCGTCCACGCTTTCTTCACGACGGGCAGGTAGGTCGCTCGGTCGAGCACGCCGTTATTGATGCCCCACGCGATGCCGAACGTATTGAAGCCCGACCCGCTCGTCTCCTTGTTCGGAAACTGGTTCGGGTTGAGCAGGTTCGAGCGCCACATGCCGTCGGTGCCCTGCGCCTTCGTGAGCGCCGTCGCCATCGCGTCGAGGAGCTTGACGTAGTCGGCGTGCTTGGGATCGTCCGCGGGTAGGTACTGGAGCACGCGGGCGGTGCCGGCGATGACCCAGCCGTTGCCGCGGGCCCAGAACTCGTTGCGATGCTGGTCGTCGCGGTACATGAGGCCCGCGCTGACGTTGAACAGGAAGGCGTAGGTGTCCCACCACATCCCGTCGAGCACGCTGAAGTACTTGTTGTCGCCCGTGGCCTTGCCGAGGCGCGCGAAGCCCGCCGGGACCATGAAGAGCGCGTCCTCCCACCACCATTCGACCCGCCCCTTCGGCGGGTTCGCGACGAGCTGGTCGTAAGACGGCTTCGCGCCGTTGAGCATCACCATGTTCGCCGGCGCCGGGTCCGAGAGATACGCGTCGAAGTAAGTCTGCGCCGGGCATTGATTGTCGCCGCGCGACGCCGCGCCATTCGCGAGCGTCCAGCCCGCGCCCGCCCACGCCTTGACGGCGTCGAGGTACTTGGCGTCGTGCGTGAGCTGATACGTCGCCATGATGCCCGTCCACCCGGTCCCCGAGATCCAGTCCTTCGCCATGTCCGGGTTTCGGAGGAAATTGTCGGCGACGCGCCTCATGAGCGCGACGATGTCGGCGTTGAGCGTGGGCGCAGCGCCGTCGCTCCCGCCTTCGGTCGCGGCGGACCCGTCGTTCGTGGCGTCCGTCGTCGACGCGTCGTTGCCCGGGCTGCCGGCGAAGCCGGTGTCGCCCGCGGCGCCGGAGATCCCCGCCCCGCTCGCGCCGGCGAAACCCGTGCCGCCGGCCGTTCCCGTCGCGCCCGCCGTCCCGGCCACACCGGCGGCCCCGGACGCGCCGGCCGTCCCGGTCGTCCCCGCGGCGCCGGCCATTCCGCCGGGCGTCGAACCGCCTCCGCAGCCGAGCGGCGAGAGCACGATGGCGAGACTGAGGATCCGACGTGCGAGGCTCATGTCAAGCTCCTTCGAGTAACGAGACATACTTCGGCATCCACTACAGTGCCCGGAGAGCCCAAAAGCGATCAGAAAATCGTCTCCGCGGGCTACGATCCGGCCTTCGACGCGTCGCGCGTCACGGCGGGCGGCGACCGGGTGATGCGGCCGGCCCGTGCAAGGCCCGGCGCCTTTCCGGGAACCAAATTGCCGGCTCCGCCGTTCTCGGATATGTGGGAGTTCATGGGGTCTGGCGGCGGCCGTCGGACGCGAGCCGGCGGATGACGACACCGGGCGCGTCGGTGGACGAAATCCTGGTGCACACGGGCGCGCTCTACAACCACGCTCGCTACCTGACGGGGGGCGACGTCGAGGCCGAAGATCTCGTGCAGGAGACCTGTCTGCGCGCGATCGCCAGCGCTGATTCCTACCGTCCCGGCAACTGCAAGGCGTGGTTGTTCCGCATCTTGCGGAACGCGTTCATCGACACACGCCGAAAGCGACGGCCCGAACAGCCGCTCGGCGAGCTCGACGTCGTCGAGGGCGGAGACGGCGAGCTCCTACGCGACGACTTCGAGCTCGAGCGCCTGCGCGGTGTCGTCGCCGAGGACATCCAGTCCGCCCTCGCGGCCCTCTCGGAGGACGCGCGCGCGATCATCCTGCTCGACCTCGAGGGGTTCACCGAGAGCGAGGTCGCGGAGCTCATGAGCTGCGCCGCCGGCACCGTGAAGTCGCGCCTCTCCCGCGCGCGCGTGTTGCTGCGGCGGCGACTGAGGGAGTACGCGAGATAGCCATGGACTGCGCGCGGGCCAAAGACCTCCTCGGGGACAGTCGCGCCGGACGGCTCGACGGCGCGACGCCCGCGGCGCTGGAAGCGCATCTCGCGGGCTGCGCCGACTGCCGGCGCGCCGCGGCCGTCGAGCGTGCGCTCGACGCCGCCCTCGCCGAGCGGCTGCCGCGTCACCGTGCGTCTGCCGACTTCGAGCGGCGGTTGCGCGATCGGCTCGCCGCCGCGGGCGGCACCGCGAGGCCCGCGGCCGGGCCCTCGCCGCCGTCAGCGCGCGCGGCGGCGAGACCGGGCGGCGGCTGGCGCGTCTTCGCGACGCCGGCCGCGAGCGCGCTCGGCGCCGCGGCGCTCGTCGTGCTCGCGCTGCGCGTGGCGGCGCCGCGGGCTCCCGCCGGTGCGCCGAACGAGAGCGCGCCGGGGGCGTCCCTCGCGTCTTCCCTCGCATCTTGGGACCTCGTCGACGAGGCCGTGAGCGATCACCTGCGGGTCGTCGCGAGCACGCATCCACCCGAGATCGCGAGCGGCGGCATCCACCAGGTCAAGCCGTGGTTCACGGGCCGCGTGGACTTCGCGCCACGCGTCGCCTTCGCCGGCGACGACGACTTCCCGCTCGTGGGCGGCAGCCTCGGCTACGTGCGCGACCACAAGGCCGCCGTCTTCCAGTTCCGGCGGCGGCTGCACGCCATCACGCTGCTCGTGTTCCCGGCGGCCGGGCTGCCCTGGCCGAGCGGCGCCGCCGTTTCGCTGGGGCGCCACGACGTCGTCGAGCGGACGGCGCGCGGCTTCTCCGTGCTGCTGTGGCGAGACGCCGATCTCGGGTACGCGCTCGTCTCCGACGTCGCGCGCCCCGAGCTCGAGGCGCTCGTCTCCAAGATTACGCCCGCGCTGTAGCACCGGAGGGAACCAAACCGGGCTCTCGTTCGTTCGAGAGACAGGAGGCCGTCATGTCGATTCAAGGGAGCCGTCGGGACATTCTGAAGCTCATGGGTGTGGGGGGCGTCGTGTTCGCGTCGGGGCTGGCCGGCGCGGCAGGCGCGAAGAAGAAAAAGAAGAGCGACGCGAGCGGGGACTTCTTCTTTCTGCAGCTCTCGGATACGCACTGGGGGTACTCGGGCGTCTCCAATCCCAAGGCGGACGTTACGCTGCCCACCGCCATCGCGACCATCAACGCGTCGGGGCTCGTGCCCGACTTCGTCGTCTTCACGGGCGACCTCACGCACACGACTGACGACGCCGCCGTTCGGCGGCAACGGCTCACGGAATTCAAGACGCTGACGAAGACGCTGAAGGTCGGGCCGCCGTATTTTCTGGCGGGTGAGCACGACGCCGCCAAGGACGCGGGCGCCGCGTACAAGGAGCTCATCGGTCCCACCCATTACACGTTCGACCACAAGGGCGTTCACTTCATCGCGCTCGACAACGTCTCCGATCCGGCGGGCGCCGTGGGCGACGCGCAGATCGACTGGCTGGCCGCCGATCTCAAGAAGACGTCGCCCGAGACGCCCGTGGTCGTACTCACGCACCGTCCACTCTTCGATCTCTACCCGCAGTGGGAGTGGTCGACGAAGGACGGCGCCAAGGTCGTCGACGTCTTGCTACCGCACAAGAACGTCACCGTCTTCTACGGGCACATCCACCAGGAGCACCACCACGAGACCGAGCACATCGCGCATCACGCGGCGCGTTCGCTCGTCTTCGCGCTGCCGGCGCCGGGCTCGGTGCCGAAGAAGGTCCCGGCGACCTGGGACGCTGCCGCGCCCTTCAAGGGTCTCGGTTACCGCCGCGTCGACGAGCCCAGCGACCGCGCGGCGCGCCTCGCGGAGCTGCCCGTACAACCCGAGCCGAACGAGGGCACCAAGGCGGCCGGTTGGTAACGCGCCGACGGTAACGTGCGTGCCGTCACACGCGCGGCGAAGTGCAAATTGGGAACAATGCCGCGCGGTCTTGGCGTCATAATGGCGTCGTGGCTCGACTTCGCGGCGCGATCCTCGGGGCTTTGCTGTTGCGACTTTGCGCGCTCGGCGCGCTCGGCGCGCTCGGCGCCGCCGCCTGCTCGTCGAGCGGCAACGCTCCCGGGGCGAATGGCGGCGCGGGCGGGACGGCAGCAGACGGCGGTTCGCCCACGACGGACGCCGGGACGCAGCCGTTCGTCGCCGCGACGCCCGCGTCGTATGTCGCGAAGGTGAAGAACGTCCTCGTGGGCCTCGCGCCCACCGACGACGAGGTCAAGTCCGTGACGGCCGATCCGACGCAGCTCAAGCCGCTCATCGGCGCGTGGATGAAGCTGCCCGGTTACCAGACGAAGATGAAGCGCTTCTTCGAGCTGGCCTTCCAACAGACGCAGGTGACGGCCGTTGACTTCTCCGACCAGACGTTCCCCAAGCAGGTCGGCATCAACGCGACCACGACGCCGCTCCTCGTGCAGAACGCGCAGCAGAGCTTCGCCCTCACGATGATCCAGCTCCTTTCGGAGGGCCGGCCGCTCAGCGACGCCACGACGACGAACAAGCTCCTCATGACGACGGCGCTCAAGGAGCTCTACGCGTTCCTCGATGTCTGGCAGGTGGGTGACGACGGGAAGGTCACGGACCTGTTCCGCATGGCGCACCCCAAGCAGCCGATCACCGTCGAGGCGGCGGCCGGCCCCATCCCCATCACCGAGACGCTCGACCCGACGAGCCCCAACTACATGCACTGGTACGACCCGGACGTCGCAACGAACGACATGCAGGTGGCCGGGTGCACGCAGGATCCGCTGGTCTACGATCCGGCGAGCGCGATCACGCTGCACTACCTCCTTTACGGCGCGCTCGATGGGCGCAAGAACCCGACCGCTGGCGGCCTCAATTGCCCGCCCGCGGGCGGCACGGCGACCGCGCCGCAGCTCGACGCCACGAAGGACTTCAGCGACTGGACGCTGGTGACGATCCGACCGCCCACGGGCCCCGAGACGCCGACCCCTTTTTATGACCTGCCCGCGCTGCGCGCCGCGAAGGAGCTCGTGCTCGGCACGCCGCGCGTCGGCTTCTTCAGCACGCCGGCCTTCTTCGCGAAATGGCAGACGAACACGAGCAACCAGATGCGCGTCACGATGAACCAGACGCTCATCGTCGCGCTCGGCGCGCAGGTCGACGGCTCGGACGGCACAGTGCCGCCGTCGACGCCCGGTCTCGACAAGACGCACGCGACGTCGGCCGCGTGCATCGTCTGCCACGACACGCTCGATCCGCTGCGCTCGATCTTCTCGGCGACCTACTCGTGGAACTACCACGCCCAGGACGACCCGGCCTTCGCCGCTGAGAAGGGCTTGTTCGCATTCCACGGCGTCGTCAAGCCCGTGACGAGCACGACCGACCTCGGGACGGCGCTGGCCAGCCATCCGCTCTTCGCCGAGGCCTGGGCGCAGAAGCTGTGCACGTACGTGAACTCGTCGCCGTGCCTGCACGACGACCCCGAGTTCCAGCGGATCGTCACGGCGTTTCAGTCGGGCGGCCTCGCGTGGGACGGCCTCGTTGCGGATCTGCTGTCGTCGCCGCTCGTCACGAACGCCGCGCCCACGGCCACGGCCGCCGCGAACGGCGAGGTCGTCGCGGTCGCGCGCCGCGATCACCTGTGCGCTGCGTTGAACGCGCGCCTCGGATTCGACGACGTCTGCGGGCTCAACGCC
>DATKFB010000028.1:0-2211 GCA_035544435.1 Polyangia bacterium | reverse complement strand
TATCTCGCGCTCTTCTTCCCACCACCTCGGCGTAACGGACTGGACGTCCAGGTCGCGCCTCGGTCTGTGATTTTGCTGACTTGGAACGGCCCGTTGCGGCCTGTTACGCGCTCTGTCCCTTTGCCAAGGTGGACGTCGAGGGTTCGAACCCCTTCTCCCGCTCAACCGAAGACGGCCACTTACCGCGCGGCCGCGGGGTACCGTTGGCAGTTTGGGGACGCTCCCCACCACTTTCCCACCGCGACGCGCCGTCCTGCACGAGCTCGCGGTATTTCGCCAGCGAGATGACAGCGCCGACAGCAGCCTGAATCTCCCGCTGAGGGGACGGTGCCGCATAGGTCGGACATCTCGTCGGTTGCGTGACCGCAGATCCTCTGTCGGACGATCGCCTCGATGTCGGCTTTCGGGCGAGGTCTTCGAACGTTCGCCGCATCGCCCTTGGGGTGATCTGCTTGCGGAGTCCGATCGCCCTTCCTCACTTCGCTGAGTGCCTTGTCCCAGAGCCGACGGAGACCGGAAACTACACGTCTCGGACGGGAAGCGCAGATCCGAGTCCTGCATCGGCCCAGTTGGCAGCCGATCGACATGCCAGGGTGAACCAATACCGCGTCTTCTGCTTGGTCGCCTCCATCACCTCGTCGCCCCTCGTGTGCGAACGCCGGACCAGGATCACGTCCTTTTCCGAGAGCACATCGGCCTCCGGGCCTTTCGCCGGAGCGGTCTCAGGCTGGAAGGCCTGAGGCCGATCGCAAAACCAAACGCGACCATCCCGAAGTGCTGCGGAAACAGGCGACGGATCCCAGCGAGAAACAGCGCGCCGCCTTCAGGGCGCGACCGAGACGTACGGCGCGGTGGTCAGCGGGTCCGGGTAGCGCCAGGCGCCGGCCGGCGTGCGAAGCTCGAGGGCGAAGAGGCCTCCCGCAGCGAGCGCGCCGGGGACGGTGGCCGACCAGGTGCCGTCGGCGGCTTGCGTCGCGCCCACGGCCGAAAAATCGCTCTCGCTCTGGAAGGACTTCGCGAGCACGTTGACCTTGGCGCCGTCGGGCAGCGGCGCCGCGAAGCGCGCGCTCACCGTCCACGCTCCCGTGCCGTCCGCCGCCGGCGTCGCGGTGAGCGCGGCGAGCGCGGGGCCCGGCCCGCGCGGCGCGCCGAGCCATGCATCAGGGTCAGGCAGCACGGCCGAGAACGGCGGTGGCGAAGCGGCCACGTCGGCGGCGATCGCGTCGAGCGCTTTGCCGTCGGCGTCGAGCGCGGGCACTTCGGCGGACCAGTGGAACGGCTCGAAGCCGAGCGGGAGCATGCGCAGATGCTCGGGGAAGGCGCGGATGTAGGCTGTGTCGGCGGCGAGCGTGCGCCAGGCATCGTCGGCGGACGAGGTCTCGGTGCGTGCGGCGGTGAGCCAGTCCGGAACGCCCGCGCCCGCGTACACCGCGAGCGCCGTCGCTCCGCGCAGCTTGTGGCCGAAGTAGCGGCCGAGCGCGGCCAGCGCGCGGCTCTCGCGCACGACGTCGCGGACTAGGGGCGTAGCCGCGCCCGTGTCGATGGCGGCGGCGTCGAGGGCCTCGTCGACGGCGGCCGCGTCGTCCAGGACCATCGCCGCGACGTCGACGGGCGAGACGCGCGCCGTCGCCCGACCTTCGACGAGGTCGGCCGCAGCCTCGAACGGCGACGCGACGGCGAATGTGTCGAAGGGGCCGTTCACGCGGCAGTTCGCGAACGGCTTCGTCGGATCGCCTACCCACTGCGAGACGTCGCCGCCGAGCTCGAGCTCCGGCGCGAAGTCGCGCGAATCGGCGCCGCACGTGTGCTGGGTCTGGATCCACGGCACGATGTCGCTGGCCGCTTGCAGCGCCGGCCAGAGCGCGTCCGTGCCCAGCTCGCGCGCGGCGATCTTGCGGAACGTCGCCTCGGGCGTCGTCGGATCATAGCCGAGACGCCCCCAGAGCAGATACATGAGGTCGTCGCGCACGAAGGCCCAGGGCGAGAACCGATCCTCGACGTGGGCGTGATAGAAGTCGCGCTGGGGCGTGTAGGCATGCGGGGGCTCGAGCGTGAAGCCCGCAACAGCCGGCGAGAAGGCGAGCGAAAGCACGGCCCGCCGCGCGCGCTCGTACGACGCCTGCCGGAAGATCCGGTGCGTGCCGCCGGCGCGCACCTGGAACACGAACGTCCACGGCGCCGGCGGGTCGAGGTAGCCCTGGTAGCTGTACG
>DATKFB010000027.1:0-8522 GCA_035544435.1 Polyangia bacterium | reverse complement strand
TTGCGCGTGTCATATGAGCCGCCGACAAGAGAGTCCGTGGCGTTCGGAGGCGTCGAGCTCGTCGGCGCGAGGGTTGGCACGATCTCGAGGTAGGGATTCGTCGTGACGTCACCGTTCGTGCACGAGACCGCGTCCGTACTCCACGTGTGGGCCGCCGCCGTCACGCTCTTGACGATCTGCGTGAGCGTCATTCCCGAGGTGCTATCGAACCCGTTCAGGTAGATCGTCACGGGCACGCAGCTCTTGTCCCAGTAAAACGGCTTTGGCATCGCGCCGCCGGTCATCGAGCGGACGTAGCCCTCGGCGCGCGCGGCCGGAAGCACGATCAGAAGCGCGACGACGGCCGGGGCGCGCCGCACCGTCACGTGCTTGGTTCGGGCCCGCGCCGGCGAGCCGCCAGGGTTGCGAGCACCGCGAGCGCGCCCAAGGGCAGGCCGGATCTCAATCCGCGCCCGGCGTGCCGCCTGGGTGGGACGGCGGCGACGGCGCAGCCGGGGTTCGCCGAATCGAGGGCGCACTCGAGGTGCTCGATCGAGGGCGCATAAATCTCACAGACGGCGCGGGTGTCGTCGGGCGAGAGCACGCGCTTCGAGGTCTCGCCGGCCACCGCCTTGTTGAACATCACGGTCTGCTGGATGACGAGCGGCGCGGAATCGCAGTCGGGGACGTCGTTGCCTTGGTCGTCCTTGGGCCGCAGCTTGCCGTCCACGCTGAGGTCCGGGCCGCCCGGACCCGGGACGAAGCAGGTGTGATCGAGCCCGATGAAGTGACCGAACTCGTGTGTCGCGGTGTCCTGCAGATCGAAGACCGGCGTGTTGGAGTGATCGAAGGGTACGCCAACACCGGGATCGAGGTTCGCCCACTTCTTGCTAACCGCGTTGATTTCCATGTCGGCGTCGACGATGTGCCCGTCGAGGCGAGCCGTCACCGTCGTCACGGCCAGCGCTTCATCCGCGTAGTCGTGGACGCCCTGGCCCGACTTGGACCAGGACTCGGTGCGGAAGATGATCGAGTTGCGCGCGTCCCAGGCCGCGGCCGGCGGTTTCGCCGACGCCGCCGCGAGCGTGGGCACGATCTCGAGGTACGGGCTCGTCGCGGCGTCACCGCTCGTGCACGAGACCGCGTCCGTGCTCCAGGTGTGCGCCGCCTCCGTGATGCTCTTGACGATCTGGGTTGGCGTCATCCCCGAGCTCTGCTCGAACCCGTTGAGGTAGATCGTGACGGGCACGCAGCTCTCCTTCCAAATGAAGGCGGTGCCGGCGTCGGTCTTCGAGCGGACGTAGGCCTCAGCGCGCGCGGACGCGACGAGCGAGAGGAGCGTCGCGACGGCCGAGGCGCGCCACACGTTCACGTCCTCCGCGCGCGCCCGCGTCGGCGCGCGGCCAGCGCGAGCGCCGCGAGCGCCGTGAGCACCGCGGCGCCGCCGCCGGGCGCCGCGGGCGCCAGGGCGCAGCCGGTCTTGGGCGGCGGCTCGTCCTTGAGCGGACACTTCATGGGATCCATCGCCACCGGATAGATGTCGCACACCGCCTGGATGTCGTCGGGCGCGAGGGTCCGCTTGGCGGTGTCGCCCGGAATGGCCGACGCGAACATCGTCGTCGCCTGGACCGCCGCCGGCGCGTTCTCGCAGCTCGGGACGGGCTTTCCGTTGTTGTCGAGCGGGTCCGGCGCCCCCGGAGAGAAGCAGGTGTGGTCGAGGCCGATGAGGTGCCCCATCTCGTGCGTGAGCGCGTTCTGGAGGTCCTGCTTGCCCTTGCCCGTAGGGTCGGCGTCGAGATCAGTCCAGACGAAGTTCTTGGCGTTGACCTCGATGTCGCCGTCGACGATGTGGCCGTTCGACTTGTCGACGAAGACCGAGGTGATGGCGAGCGCTTCGGAGGCGTATGAGCACCCCCCCGTGCTCGGATCGGGCGGCCCACACCAGGAATTGGTGCGAAACACGAGGATGTTCGCATAGTCGAGGCCTGCCTTCGGCGTCGGGTCGCTCGACTCCGTGACGTTGATCTTCAGGAACGTGCAGGTGGGCTCACCCGAGCCCATCGTCGCAGAGCTCCAGGCCGCTGCCGAGGCGGTCGCCGCGTGAACGATCTGGTCGGGGGTCATATCCATGTTGCCGCTCAGGTCCATCATGCTCGCTGGGTACACCGAGACGGGGACGCAGGTCTGCGGCCAGAAGAACCCGAGGCCGCTCGTCGTCTTGTAGCGGACGTAGGCCTCAACGCGCGGCGACGCCGCGAACGCGGCGCACACCAGCGAGGCCGCGAGCCCCAGGCGCGCGACGACGCCGCGCCGGAGCGCGCGTCGGCCTGCGTTCATCGGCCCGTCGCCTTGCCCGCGAGGCCGCGAACCTCGGCCCGCAACTCGTCGAGCGCCCGCAGGCGCGTCTCGAAGATGGGCGGCGTCGCCGTCGTGGAGAGGGGCTGCGCGGGTTTCGGCGTCGCACGGACGAACGACGCGCCCGCGGGCTCGGGCGCGTGCACCATCCAGCGTCCTGTCGCGACGTCACGGCGCACGAGGCGCTTGCCCTGTGCCATCCCGACGACCGACGCCGCCTCCGGCGCGCCGCGCAGGAAGACCAGCGCGCGCTCGCCGGGCGAAAAGCGGGACATGCCGAAGACCGTCATCTGGATGTCGCCCACGGTGCCGCCCGGTTGAACGATGCGCACGTGCGACGTGGGCGTCATCGGCCCCTTCCAGACGTCGACGACGGAGAGATCGATTGTCGTGAGGATGTGCGCGTGGTCCGGGTCCCAGGCCGCGCTCACGCCCGCGACGTCGACCACGGCGACGTGATCGGCGCGTTCGACCATGGTCGGCAGGTCGAGCGCGATGACGAGCGAGGCGTGCGCGATCGGCGCGACCACCGCCGCCAGCACGACCGAAAGGCCCAGCGCCAGGCGCAAGCGAAGTTTGAGGCTCATCTAAAGAATATACGGCAGAAACCCGAAACTGCTGAGGTTCGGCCCGCCGTCTATGCGGCGCCGCTTCTTACGCTGGCGCAGCCGCCGCGCCGACGGCGGGCGACGCGGCCTGGCCCCCGCCGGCGGGCAGGCTCCGCGGCGGGGGCGTCGTGCGTACCTGGTAGGGTCCACCCCCGGCGCCTGGAATGCCCGGACCGGCCTGAGCCTTCTCGCGCGCGAGTTCCATGAAGCGGTACTGGCTGCGCACGGGCAGGGCGTCGCCCTCCGGGCGCACCCTCACATAAGTACCATCGGCGAGAAGCCGGCGAGCTTTAACGTTGTCGTCGAGCGTGATCGCGAGGATCTCCTCGACGACCCGGTCGCGCAGGTCCTCGTCGTCGACGGGGAACATGACCTCGACGCGGCGCTGGAAGTTGCGCGGCATCCAATCGGCGGACGAAAGGTACACCTCGCGCTTGCCGCCGTTGTCGAAATAGAAGATGCGCGCGTGCTCGAGGAACCGGTCGACGATCGACGTCACGCGGATGTTGTCGCTCGTGCCCGGGACGCCGGGGCGCAGGCAACAGATGCCGCGCACGATGAGGTCGACCTGCACGCCCGCCTGCGAGGCCCGGTACAGGGCCTTGATGACTGTCGCGTCGACGAGCGAGTTCATCTTGGCGATGATGCGCCCCTTGGGGCCGAGCGCCGTCTCGCGGTCGATGAGCGAGATGATGCGCTCCTGCAGCCCGAGCGGCGCGACGTCGAACCGCTTCCACGACGGCGGCGACGAGTACCCCGTGAGCAGGTTGAAGAGCGCGCCCGCGTCGTCGGCGTAGGCGTCGCGCGCCGTGAAGTACGAGAGATCGCCGTAGATGCGCGCCGTCGCCGGGTTGTAGTTCCCGGTCGACAGATGGACGTAGCGCTTGATCTTGTCGGCCTCGCGCCGCACGACCAGCGACACCTTGCAGTGGGTCTTGAGGCCGATGAGGCCGTAGACGACGTGCACGCCGGCGTCCTCGAGCGCGCGCGCCCACTGGATGTTGGGCGCCTCGTCGAAGCGCGCCTTGAGCTCGACGACGGCCGTGACCTGCTTGCCGTTTTCCGCCGCGCGGATGAGGGCGCGAACGATGGGCGAGTCCGCGCTCGTGCGATAAAGCGTCTGCTTAATGGCGAGCACCTTCGGGTCGCCCGCGGCCTCCGAGATGAACTCCACGACGTCCTCGAAGGACTCGTAGGGGTGCTGTAGCAGGATGTCGCGCTGGGTGATGACGCGGAAGATGTCGTCGTATTCCTGCAGGGGCGGCACGATCTGCGGCGAGAACGGCTCGTCGCGCAGGTCGCGCAGGTCCTCGCGCGGGGCGGTCGCGATGGGGCCGAGATCGGCCAGGTGGAGCGGGCCGTTGATGCGGTAGACGTCGTCGTCCTCGAGGCGCAGCACGGAGCGCAGGAAGCTCACGATCTCGGCGGGCGTGTCGTGCGCGATCTCGAGGCGCACGGCGCTGCCGCGCTCGCGCCGCCGCAGCTCTTTCTGGATGGTCTTGAGCAGGTCGTCGGCCTCGTCCTCGTCGATGCTGAGGTCGGAGTTGCGGGTCACGCGGAAGGCGCTGCAACCCACGACGCGAAACCCGGGGAAGAGATCGCCCGCGTGCATGGCGATCAGATCCTCGAGCAACATGAACGCGAAGCGCGTCCCCCCGGCGGCGCCGTCCGCCGCGAAGGGGATGACCTCGTTGATGCGCCGCAGGACCGACGGCACCTGGACGACGGCGAGGACGGTCTGGCGGCGCGTGACCTTCTCCTTTTCGCGGTGCAGGAGGATCGCGAGGTTGAGGCTGCGGTTGCCGAGCATCGGGAACGGGTGGCCCGGATCGACGGCCAGCGGCGTGAGCACGGGCCAGACCTCGCGCGAGAAATACCCCGACAGCTGCGCCCGCTGCTCCGGCGAGAGCTGGCTCGCGCGCGAGATGCGCACGCCGGCGCGCTCGAGGCCGGGGCCCACCTCCTCGCGCCAGACGCGATACTGCTCGGCCACCATGGCGTGGGCGCGCGCGCTGATGGCCGCGAGCTGCTCGGCCGGCGTCAGGCCGTCGGCGGGCGTCTCGGCGACGTTGCCCGAGAGCTGCTGCTTGAGGCCCGCGACGCGGATCATGAAGAACTCGTCGAGGTTCGAGGCGACGATCGCCAGGAACTTCAGGCGTTCGAGCAGCGGCACCGACGCGTCACGGGCCTCGTCGAGCACGCGGCTGTTGAACTCCAACCACGACAGCTCGCGGTTGATGAACAGCTTCGCGTTCGCCGGATCGGCGGCTACGGGGCTCTTGACGAGGACGGGTTTCCGCGCGCGACGCGCCATGCGGGACAGTCTACCTCAAGCCCCGGCGCGCCAATGTGACACCACCAAATCCAGCAAGCTCCCCCACTCGACCGCGGAGCGAGCGCCGGGTTCCACTAATGACAATCGGACAGAAACCCGACGCGGCGCTCGGGGCCTTGCGGGCCGGCCACGACGGCGCGTCGGTCGCGGCGGTGGCCGTGGGCGCGCAGGCGCGCGCCGCGCAGGATCTCCTCGACGAGATCCTCGAACGAGAGCCCCGCGCCGCGCGCGATGCGCGGCAACAGGCTCACGGGCGTCATGCCCGGCAGCGTGTTCACCTCGAGCACGACCTCGTTGCCGCGCTCGCTCACGATGAGGTCGACGCGCGTCGCGCCCTCGCACCCGAGGGCGTCTTGCGCCAGGGTCGCGAGGCGCAGGGCCGAGCGGTAGCGCTCGGGCGACAGGCGCGCGGGTAGGTGGTAGTCGGTGCGGCCGGACGAATACTTGCTTTGGAAGTCGTAGAAGCCGCGCTTGGGCGCCACCTCGACGGCCCCGAGCGCCTTGCCGTCGAGCACGCCCACCGAGATCTCCTTGCCCTCGATGAAGCGCTCGACGAGCACGTCGTCGTCGAAACGCAGCGCCTCCTCGACGGCCGCTTCGAGCTCGAGCTCGTCGCGCGCGACCCTGATGCCGAGCGACGACCCTTCGCCGGCCGGCTTGACGACGACGGGGAAGCCGAACGAGCCGTGACTCTCGATGACGTCCTCGCCCGAGTCGGCCTGGATGACGTAGCCCGGCGCCGTCGGCAGGTTGTGCAAACGAAAGATCTCCTTCGCCTTGCCCTTGTTCATCGCCAGGCCGGAGGCGAGCACGCCCGAGCCCGTGTAGGGAATGCCGAGCACCTCGAGGAGCCCTTGCACGCAACCGTCCTCTCCATAGCGGCCGTGGAGCGCGAGGAACGCGACGTCGATGCGGGTCTGCCTCAGCACCAGATCGACGTCGCGATCGACGAAAATGGGCGCGGCGTCGTGGCCGCGATCGGCGAGCGCCGCCAGAATGGCCTCGCCCGACCTGATCGACACGTCCCTTTCCGCCGAGAGCCCGCCGAGGAGAACGCCGATCTTGCGATGAGCCGTCATATCTCACCGGTAACCTCGTCGCGCGGGTCCGTCAAAAAATTGCACGAAGCGATCGGACGAAGGGAGGCCCCCGAAACCACGCGACGACCAAGAACGCGATCTGTGGTAAAGGAGGGCGCCATGACGTTCCTCGAGGCCGCGCTCAAGATCCTCACCCGAGAAGGGCGGCCGCTGCATTTCAAGGAGCTCACCGAGCGCGCCATGACGAAGAAGCTGCTGACGTTCGTCGGGCGCACGCCCGAGGTGACGATGCAGACGCAGCTCACTGCGGCCGTGAAGAAGGCCCCTGGCAACCCGTTCGTTCGGGTCAAGCCAGGCGTCTTCGGGCTCCTGCGATACCCCGAGGTGCCGCCCGAGGAGCCCGCGCCGCCGCCCGAGAAGGCGGAGGCCGCAGAGAGGCCGAGCCGCGCGGCCGGCCCCAGCACCGAGGGCGACGAGGGCGCGGGAAGAGGGCGCCGGCGGCGGCGCCGCGGGGGACGGGGGCGGGGACGCGACGACGCGCCCGCCGCGAACGGAGGCGCCCCCGGTGCCGCCTCCGACAACGACTTGGAAGCAGCGGAAGCTTCGGACGAACCGACGGTCCGTGGTCTGTCAGCGGCCGCTCGCGCGGCGGCCCTGGCGGCGACGGGCGTGCTCGAGGGCGACGACGACGACGCGTCGTCCGACGCAGAGGGAGAGGACATGCCCGAGGGACACGACGCGCGCGCAGGCGCGCAAACGGCGGCGGGCGAGGAGCTCGACGCGGCGCTCGAACCAGCCGAAACGATGGGCCCGCCGCCCAGCGAGGGTGACGACGTCGATGGCGACGTTGACGAGGGCGAGGAAGACGAGGCGGGGAGCGCAGACGCCGCTTTTGGTGGCGAGGCGGGAGCCGCGCGGGGGCCTGACGCCGCTCGCGGCGACGACCTCGGCCCAGGCCGCCGGCGCCGCCGACGCCGGAGACGGCGGGGCGGCGAGGGAGAAGGCCAGGGCGCGGCGCGCCCCGAAGGCGGCGGCGCGCTCGGCGCCAGCGGGTCCGAAGGCGGCGGCGAGCTCGTCCCGTCCGCCGCTGCCGCGGGCGAAGGGGAGCGCGCCGAGAGCGCGGGCGCCGAGGGCGAAGGCCAAGGTCCGCGCCGGATCATGACGCCGGTCGACGCGGCGCTCGAAATCTTGCGCGGCCAGGTGCCGGGACGCGGCGTCCACGTCCGGCAGATCGCGGACGCCGCCGCCCGGCGACGGCTCGTTCACGGCGAGCCCAACGAGGCCTGGCGGGTCATGCGCGCCGCCCTCGCCGCCGAGCCACGCGAGCGCCTGCGCGCGGGGCAGCGGCCGCGCGTGCGCGCCGCGGGCGCAGGTCTCTTCGCCCTCGCGCGCCGGCCCCCGGACGCGGAGGTGGAGCGCGCCGAGCTCGTGTTCGGCGAGGCGCGCCGCGCGCTTCGAGAGCGAACCATCGCCGCCCTCGAGCGCCGCATCGCGGACCTGCCGGCCCCGGCGTTCGAGGCGCTCGCGCGCGTGCTCCTGCAACGCGAAGGCTTCGGGCCCGCGACCTTCGTCAAACGCGTCGAGGGTACGATCTACATCGAGGCCTTGCGCGGGCGTGGCTCGCGTCCCTCAAAGGCGCTCATCGCTCTGCGGGCGGGCGGCAGCTCGGCCGGGCGCCGCGCCATCGGCGAGCTGCGCGCCGGCATTCGCGCGCGGGGCCAAGAGGAGGGGCTCCTCATGCTGGCGGGACGCCTGGGCGACGACGCCATCTCCGAGTGGAAGCAGGACGGCCAGCCCATCGAGATCGCCGACGGGCAAGCCATGGCCGAGACCTGCGTTCGTCACGGCGTCGGCGTAATCACCGCGACGGTCAGCGTGGACTTCGTCGACGCCGACTTCTTCGCCGAGCTGTCAGAGGGATGAATCGCGAGGGGGCCAGCCCCCTCGCGGAGGCCATGCCCGACCCGGCATGGCTGTGGCTGGGACGGGTGCCGTTCGGGGAGACGGCGGAGCTGCAGGAGCGCCTGCGCGCGGACGTGATCGCGGGGCGGGGCGTCGAGACGTTGTTGCTCTGCGAGCACGACCCGGTCATCACGCTCGGCCGCTCGGCGCGGCGCGAGCACGTGCTCGCTTCGGCTGAAGATCTCGCGCGCCGCGGCGTCACCGTTCACGCCGCCTCGCGCGGCGGTGACGTGACGTACCACG
>DATKFB010000026.1:0-3599 GCA_035544435.1 Polyangia bacterium | reverse complement strand
GCCGTCAGGTGAGCGCCATACGTTGACGTCCACGAGCGCGACCACGGTCGCGCCGCGCGCCGCGACGAGCGCGAGCTCCTGGCCGCCGAGGGCCGCCGGGGCGCAGAACCGTCGCGCGCGTCGAAGCGCCACAATCCGTCGATCGTCCCGATCCAGGCCGCGTCATCGCTGGCGGCAAGCGACAAGGCGCGGGGAGCGCCCAACGTCGCGTTCACGGGGGCGCGCCGCGCGCGCGGATCGATGCCTTCATCGTCGAGCAGCTCCTCGGCCTCGGGCGAGACGTCCTCGGGGCTGAAGCCGGCTTCGCCCAGCACCTCCTCGCGGGACAGCGCCGTGGCGTCACGCCGCGGACCGGGTCCCACGGCCGCCGCGCCGCCGCGGCATCCGCCGCTCACGCGACCGTCGGCATCGAGCAGCACGAGCGCGCCATCGCGCAATGTGGCCATGCCGGTCCCGGCGGCCACGACGCCATCGACACGACCCGCGAGCACGAGCGGCGGCTCCGTCGCGGCCGCCGCCGGGGCCGTGAGCGCGAGGGCGAATGAGCCCGCGCGGACGCAAATCGCGAAGAGGTCGAGGGCGTTCATGTCGTTTCCACAAATCACGCGGAGCAACGGGCGTGCCGACGCCGCGTCCGCGCTTGCGCGCCGCGCTCTCCGCGTCTCGTCCCACGCCCGGCCGCGCGGCGCGAAATCCGGACGACGTCCGGGCCGCGTGATATAGGACCGCCATGTCCGCCCCGACGCCCACGACCGCGACCCTCCTCGACGGCAAGGCGCTCGCGGCGCGCGTGCGCGCGGGCCTCGCGACCGAGGTGGTTCGTCTCGCGGCGCGCGGCGTGACGCCCGGCCTCGGCGTCGTGCTCGTGGGCGAGGATCCCGCCTCGCAGGTCTACGTGCGCAACAAGACGAAGGCCTGTCACGAGTGCGGCTTCCGCACGTTCGATCACAAGCTCCCGGCGACCACTACCGAGAGCGAGCTGCTGGCCCTCGTGGCGCGCCTCAACGCCGACGCCGAGGTCGACGGCATCCTCGTGCAGCTTCCGCTCCCGGCCGCCATCGACGCGCGCCGCGTCTTGCTCGCGGTCGACCCGCGCAAGGACGTCGACGGCTTCCACCCCGACAACCTCGGCCGCCTCCTCATGGGCCAGCCGCGCTTTGTCGCGTGCACGCCCTTCGGCGTCATTAAGCTCATCGAGGAGGCGCGGTTCCCGCTCCCGGGCGCCGAGGCCGTCATCGTGGGGCGCTCGAACATCGTCGGCAAGCCGATGGCGGCGCTGCTCATCTCCGCCGACGCCACCGTCACGGTCTGCCACTCGAAGACGCGGGATCTGCCCGGCGTCGTCCGTCGCGCCGATCTCGTGATCGCCGCCGTGGGCCGCGCCGAGATGATCAAGGGCGATTGGATCAAGCCCAGCGCCGTCGTCATCGACGTCGGCATGAATCGCGGCGCCGACGGCAAGCTCGTGGGCGACGTCGAATTCGCCGCTGCCGCGCGCCGCGCGTCGGCGATCACGCCCGTGCCCGGCGGCGTCGGCCCCATGACGATCGCGATGCTGCTCGCGAACACGCTCCTCTCCGCGCGCATGCGCGCCGGAGAGGTGCTCCTCTAATCCGCGCCGTAGCCCTTAAGGGTCCCGTAGCGGGTCGCGTGATGAATCGTCATCGGGCGCGAGAGGCAGCGGCGCAGGGCGGCGTCGAGGTCGGCGAAGGCGGGCGGGTTCGGCAGGACCTCTTCGAAGCCCAGTCCCGAGGCGATGGCGCGGTCGCGCTCGAGCTGCGCGAGAGCGAGGATGGGCGCGGCGCGCGGGCGCTGCCGCACGCGCTGCCCGAGCTCGAAGCCCCGCGGTCCCGATGAATCGAGATCGAGGACGACGAGGTCGAGGGTGCCGAGGTCGAGGGACCGATCGGTCTCGCCGTCGGCGTCGATGACGGTGCAGGAGATCATCGAGCGCAGGTAGCGGCCGAGGATGGCGCGCGGTGCCGCCTCGCCCGTGCTGAGCAGGATGCGAAACCCGGCGAACGCGGCGGCCAGCCGATCGACGGTCGCCCCGAAGGCCTCCGACGTCGCGGCGAGCGCGACGGCCATGCCGGCGGGCTGGCCTGGCCGCGCCTCGCGTCCGCCGACGACCATCCCCTCGAGCGTCATCGTCGCGGGTGGCGCCGCGATGCGCAGCGCCAACGGCGTGCCCCGCGGCGGCAGCGTCGGGCTCTCGATGAAGAGCTCGCCGCGCGCGATCTGCGCGACGTAGGCGACGAGGAACGCTCCCGCCGACCGATAACCGATCTCGACGACGGGGACGGCGCGTTGGGCGGGGGCGGGGATCTCGGGGGGGCGGAAGGACGCCGGATCGGTCATGACCCCTCCGCCCACAGGATCGCCAGAGGGGCCGGCCCGCCCATCATGAGCGGAGGATCCGCGCGAGCACGGCGTCGAGCTGGTCGAGCGAGTGATACGCGACCTCGAGCCGCCCCTTGCCCGGTTCTTCCTCGACGACGCGCACGCGCGTGCCGAGGGCGCGCGACAGGCGCTCGGCGAGATCGCGCGCGCTCGCCGACGGCCGCGCGGGCGCCGCGGGCGTCTTGCCGGCCCCGTGGCCGTCGCGCTCGCGCTTGACGAGCGCCTCGACCTGACGCACCGACAGCTCGCGCGCCACCACGCGGCGCGCGAGGCGCTCGATGGCGCCCGCCTCCTCGAGGCCGAGCAGGGCGCGGGCGTGTCCCATGGAGAGCCGGCCCTCGGTGACGAGGCCGCGCACGCTCGCGGGCAGGCGCAGCAGGCGCAGCGCGTTCGCGACGGTGCTGCGATCCTTGCCGACGCGCGCCGCCAGCGCCTCTTGCGTGTAGCCGAACTCGTCAATGAGCCGCTCGAAGCCTTGCGCTTCCTCGATGGGGTTCAGGTCCTCGCGCTGGAGGTTCTCGACAAGCGCCATCTCGAAGGCGCGCTTCTCGGCGACGTCGCGCACGACGGCGGGCACGTCGTGTATCCCCGCGCGTTGCGCCGCGCGCCAGCGCCGCTCGCCCGCAATGAGCTCGTAGCCGCCGCCGTCGCGCAGGCGCACGACGAGCGGCTGGATGATCCCCTGCGTCTCGATCGAGGCCGCGAGCTCGTCGAGCCGCGCGTCGTCGAACTGCTTACGCGGTTGGCCCGCCGACGGGTGGATGTCCTCGATCGCGATCGTGCGAAGGCCGCCCTGAGCGTCGGCACGGCCCGGTGCCGCGGCGGGCGCCTCGGGTGGCTTCGCGCCCGGGATGAGCGCCGCCAGGCCGCGTCCGAGCGCTTGGCGTTTGGGCGCGCTCATCGTGAAGCCGCGCCGGCCGTCTCGCCCGCGACCGCCTCGCGGGCCGCGGCGCGCGCCAGGAACTCGCGCGCCAGCTCGAGGTAGCTCTTCGCGCCCTTCGACGCGATGTCGTAGAGGAGGATGGGTTTGCCGAAAGAGGGCGCCTCCGACAGGCGCACGTTGCGCGGCACCGTTGTGGCGTACACTTTGCCCGGAAAGTGCGTCCGCACCTCGTTCGCGACCTGCTCGGTGAGGTTCTGGCGCGGGTCCACCATGCACAGCACGATGCCCTCGATCGTGAGCCCCGGGTTGAGCGATT
>DATKFB010000025.1:0-8990 GCA_035544435.1 Polyangia bacterium | reverse complement strand
GAAGGCAGGCGCAGATCGACGATGGCGCGCGCCACGAGCTGCAGGTCGAGCGGCCGGCAGCGGCCCGCGCGGCACAGGTCGGCCGCCACGGCGCTGGCCAGGCCGTCCTCGAAGAAGGTCCCGGACTGGATGGCCGTGCGCTCGAGGATGTCCGAGACCTGTTCCTGCGAGAGTCCGGGCAGCGTCATCCAGGCGCTCGACGCGAGCGCCGCGCCCGCGCCCGCGTCGCGCAGCTGATCGAGCCGGGAGAACGACGTGTCGTCGACGGACAGCACGAGCCGCAGGCGGCTGCCGCCCTGCTCGACGACGCGCGCGAGCAAGGCGCCGAGGTCGGCGCCGCGCCCGACCTCGTCGGACAGGGCTTCTTCGAGGTGATCGAAGATCAGCACGAGCCCGTTTTGCGAGTCGCGCGCGATGCGCGCGAGGTAGTCGGCCGAGCTCTGGTTGGGGATGGGCGGCGTCACGCCGAGGCGGCTCGCGGCGCGCAGGATCTCGCCGTCGAGATCCTCGTAGGCGCCCACGGCGACCACCTGCGCGCCGCGCCGGCCGAGCGCGGGCGCGACGCCGGCGCGCAGGAGCGACGTCTTGCCGATGCCGCTCGGCCCGGCCAGCACGACGACTCGCGCCTCGCCCGAGAGCAGCCGCAAGACGCGCGCCACCTCGTCGGCGCGTCCGTGGAAGGAATCGCCCGCGCCCTCGTCGTAGGGCAGAAATCCACGGAATCCGCTCATGCTCTAAAGCCCCCCGGCGCGCCTCCGCGGCGGATGGAGCTATGCCTGCCGGATGTCGGACTCGAGCATTTCGGGCTCTTCGTCATAGTCCGAAATGATGATCTCCCGATTGTGGGCATCCGTCGAGGATGGCGTGAAAAAACCTTCGACGAGGTCGGCCACCTCTTCGTGCGAGGTGCCGCGCTTGACGGTCGATAGCGCGTAAACGACGTGCCCGTCGTCGACGACGGACAGGAACCCAATGCGGCGGCCATCCTCGACGGACCAGAGGTCCCAGGACTCGCCGGCCTGCGTGCGGGTCACGCGCGTCGCGTAGAACGTCCGCGGCTCGTGCCGTGTGATGGGCGTGATTTTCGGATCGCGTGCCAACGTCGAGCTCCAGCGAAGGATCAGAATAACGGCCAACGGGGATGTCGTCCAGATTCACGGCCGCCGCCGGGTCGGTGGACCCGGTCGCGGCGCGCGGATGACCCTCACGCCGTCCGGGGCGTCGAGATCGGCAGCTCGAACCAGAACGTCGCGCCTCGGCCGGGCACGCTGTCGACGCCGATGCAGCCGCCGTGGCGCTCGACGATGGCGCGGCTGAGGTAGAGGCCGAGACCGAGGCCGCGCGTGCCGTCGCCGTCGGCGCGCGCGCGCGCGAACCGCGTGAAGACCCGGACTTGCTCCTCGGCGTGGAGGCCGGGGCCGCCGTCGCGCACCTCGACGCGCGCTCCAACGGCGACGCGCCTCACCGCCACCGAGATCGGCGCGGGCAGCGGCGCGTATTTCGCGGCGTTCTCGAGCAGGTTGAGGAGGACCTGAATGATGCGATCGGGATCGAACGTCGCCGGCAGCGGCGCCGCGGGCAGCGCGCGCGCGATCTGCCGGACGTTGCCACGCTGGAAGACGTCGACGGCTTCGGCGATGGTGGCCGCGAGGTCGGCGGCGCGCGGCCGCATGGGGAATTGATCGGTGTCGAGATGCGTGACGTCGAGGAGGTCGTTGACGAGGTGCGAGAGCCGCCGCACCTGCGCCCGGGCGAACGAGAGATCTTGCGGCGGCACCGTCTCGCCGCAGAGCAGCTTGCGCTCGACGAGCTGCAACGTCATGCCGAGCGGGCCGAGGCCGTTCTTGAGCTCGTGCGCGGCGCTGCCGAGCGCGAGCGTGAAATCGAGGGCGGCGTCGAGGGATATCGGCTCGTCGCTCGGCTTTGCCGTCTCGACGGCGGCCGCCAGCGCCTTCGCCGCCGGGCCTCCGGTCCCGCGCCGCGTCTTCGCCGCAGGTTTCGCCTTGGCGCGCGCGGCGCGCTTCGCCGCCGCCGGCTTTCTCGTTGCGGGCTTGGCGCTCCGAGGGCCCTTCATGCTCACGCCCGCTCGAAGAGGGCCGAGATGCCCTGGCCGACGCCGATGCACATGGTCGCGAGGCCGATGCGCGCCTTTCGGCGCGCGAGCTCGTGTACGAGCGTCGTCACGAGCCGCGCGCCCGAGCAGCCGAGTGGGTGGCCGAGCGCGATGGCGCCGCCGTTGACGTTGACGCGCTCGGGATCGAGGTCGAGCTCGCGCACGCACGGCAGCGCTTGGGCCGCGAAGGCCTCGTTGAGCTCGACGAGATCGAGCTGCCCGGCCGTCAGGCCCGCGCGCGCGAGCGCCTTGCGCGTCGCGGGGATGGGCCCGATGCCCATGTGCTTGGGCTCGACGCCAACGACGGCCGTGACGACGACGCGCGCGAGCGGAGCGCGACCCAGGCGCCGCAGGCCCTCCTCGGACGCGAGCAGCAGCGCGGCGGCGCCGTCGTTGATGCCCGAGGAGTTGCCGGCGGTCACGGTGCCGCGCTCCTTGCGAAAGGCCGGCTTGAGCGCCGTGAGCTGCGCGGCCGTCGTGTCGGGGCGCGGGTGCTCGTCGATCTCGACCCGTCGCGGCGGCCCCTTGCGCTGCGCGATCTCGACGGCGACGAGCTCGGCCGCGAAGCGTCCGGCGCCCTGCGCCGCGGCCCAGCGTCGCTGGCTCGTGAGCGCGAAGGCGTCCTGGTCCTCGCGCGAGACGCCGTATTTTTCGGCGACGAGCTCGGCCGTCTCGCCGAGCGCGTGCGTTCCGTAGAGCTCCTCCATGCGCGGGTTGACGAAGCGCCAGCCGAGCGTGCTGTCGAAGGCCGTGACGTTGCCGCGCGCATAGGGCTCGCTCGCCTTCGCGAGCACGAGCGGCGCGCGCGACATGGACTCGACGCCGCCCGCGATGAGCAGCTCGGCGTCGCCCACGGCGACGGCGCGCGCCGCATCGCCGACGGCCATGAGGCCCGAGCCGCACAGCCGGTTCACGGTCCCCCCGGGGACGCTCACAGGCAGGCCCGCGAGCAGCGCGCTCATACGCGCGACGTTGCGGTTGTCCTCGCCGGCCTGGTTCGCGCACCCGAGCAGCACGTCGTCGACGGCGGCCGGGTCGACGCCCGTGCGCCGCACGAGCTCGCGGATGACGAGCGCCGCCAGATCGTCGGGACGTACCTCGGCGAGCGCCCCGCCGTGGCGGCCGATGGGCGTTCGGACGGCGTCGACGACGAAGACGTCGCGCAGCGCTTTCGTCATGACCCTTCGATGTTATAGCCTCCGGGGCGCGATGGCGAAGATCAACTCCAGCTACCAGAAGCTGCAGGCCGGCTATCTGTTCCCCGAGATCGGCAAGCGCGTGCGCGCGTTCTCCGAGGCCAACCCGGCCGCCAAGGTCATCCGCCTCGGCATCGGCGACGTCGTGCTGCCGCTGCCGCCGCCCATCGTCGAGGCGCTCAAGGCGGGCGCCGACGAGCTCGGCCGCCGCGAGACCTTCCGCGGCTACGGCCCCGAGCAGGGTTACGACTTTCTGCTCGAGGCGGTCGCGGCGCATTACGTGAGCCAGGGCGCCGCGGTCGCTGCCGACGAGGTCTTCGTCTCCGACGGCTCGAAGTGCGACACCGCCAACATTCAGGAGATCTTCGGCCTCGACAACGTCGTGGCCGTCACCGATCCGGTCTACCCGGTCTACGTCGACACGAGCGTCATGGGCGGCCGCACGGGCGCCGCCGACGCGTCGGGGCGCTTCCCGGGCCTCGTCTACCTGCCGTGCACGGCTGAGAACGGCTTCGAGCCCGCGCTGCCCGACAAACCGGTCGACCTCATCTACCTCTGCTCACCCAACAATCCGACGGGCGCCGTCATGTCGCGCGCCGCCCTCGAGCGCTGGGTCGCGTACGCGCGCGAGCGCGAGGCGGTGATCCTCTTCGACGCCGCCTATGAGGCCTTCATCCGCGAGCCGGGGCAGGTGCACAGCATCTACGAGCTGTCGGGCGCGCGCGGGTGCGCCATCGAGTTTCGCAGCTTCTCGAAGACGGCCGGCTTCACGGGCACGCGCTGCGCGACGACGGTCGTGCCGAAGGAGCTCTCGGCGCGCAACGACAAGGGCGAGAAGGTCGCGCTGCACGCTCTTTGGAACCGCCGTCAGACGACGAAGTTCAACGGCGTGAGCTACCCCATCCAGCGCGCCGCCGCCGCGGTCTTCTCCGCGCCGGGCAAGGCTGCCGTCGACGCCAACATCGCCTATTACATGCAGAACGCCGACATCATCCGCGAGGGCCTCAAGAAGGACGGCTACGCCGTCTACGGCGGCGTCAACGCCCCCTACATCTGGCTCAAGGTGCCGGCGGGCCTAACGTCCTGGCAGTTCTTCGACAAGCTCCTCGCCGAGTGCCACGTCGTCGGCACGCCCGGCTCGGGCTTCGGCAGTTGCGGCGAGGGCTACTTCCGGCTGTCCGCCTTCGGCCTGCGCGAGAACGTCGAAGAGGCCGTCGCGCGCATCGGCCGCGGAAAGGCGTAGACGCCAGCCTGGGCGCTCGACGCCCAGGCTGGTGCCTGCCCGCCCGCGGAAACTACTCGCAGGTCTCGGTGATGGCGTTCGTGACCGGCGGGATGGCCTTCAGGTAGTTCGCGATGTCGAGCGCGTCCTGATCGGTGATGTTCGGCAGGGAACGCATGGGCGAGCAGATCGTCCGTCCCGCCTCGTCCGTCGCCTTCTTGATGGCCGTCACGATCTGAGCCGGCGTCCAGTCCTTGAGGCCGGTCATGTCGGGCGTGAGGTTGGCGCTCATGATCTTCTTCGAGATCGTCGTCGGTCCGGCGTCGCCGCCGTCCGCGCCGGCATCCGTGCCGCCGTCCGCACCGGCATCTGTGCCGCCGTCGGCCGCGACCGTTATCGTCGTCGTGAATTCCTTGCCGCCCTGGTAGGCCTTGGTGGCGTCGAGTTGGAACGGCGCCGTGGCCGACGTGTTGACCGTGTGGCAGGTCGAGCAGACGAGCGCCGCGAGGTACTTGCCGTTGCTCACGCTGGCGCTCGTGCCGCCGTCCGTGCCCGCCTCGGTCGCGGCCGCATCAGTGCCCGCGTCGCCGCCGCCGTCCGCTCCGCCGTCCGTGGCAGCTGCCGCCGGGGAAGGAAGCGCCGCCAGCGTGACCGGCGTCCACTGCGCCGACGTGGGTCGCGTCGCGAACATGCCGCCGTTGGCGGGGGCCATGTGTGCGACCGCGGTGACCGTGCGCAGGTAGGCGACGATCGCGCTGGCGTCGTCACTGCTCAGGTTCGCGAACTGGTAGTAGGGCATGTTCGCGAACAGGTACTGCGTGCCTGCGTCGGCCGCGCCCGGGAAAACGCCCATCGTAAAAGCGTCCTTGATCTGCTGGTCGCTGAGTTTCATGAGGCCGGTCGCGTCGTTCGTGAGGTTGGCGCTGTTCAAGCAGAGGCCAGCGGTGTCCTTGGCGAAGCACTCAACGCCCGAGAGGAACTTGGTCAGGTCCGGCCCGCCGCCGCCCGCCTTCTGCGGCGTGTGGCAGCCTGAGCAGCCGAGCACGTTGTTGACGAGGTACTGACCGCGCAGCGCCGGTCCCGTGAGGCCGCCGTCACCCCCGTCCTGGGGAACGTCCATCGGGCCGTCCGTCGTGCCCGCCGTGCCGGCGGCCGCGTCGGCGCCAGCCGTGCCCCCAGCCGTACCGCCACCGCCCGTTCCGGCCCCGCCGTCTTTGCCGGCCTTGCCGCCGTCGGGACCCGGGGTGGTCGAGCTGCTGCAAGCCATGGGGACGATGAGAGCCGTGGAGAGAAGGAGGGAAAGGCGAAGCTGGCGGCGCATGTAAGCTCCTGGTCAGTTGAAGGCCGTACGTTACTTTCTCTTTGGTCGCGAACGATAGAACATTGTGAGAATTCCCGCATCCGGTTGGATTGGTATTTTTTCGCGCGGGACGCCTCGGAAGCAGGCGTCTTGACTCTGAGGAGCGACCGCCTATTCTCCCGGGCTGCCATGGCCGAGAAGAAGACCGAAAAGACAGCCGCCAAGAAACCCGCCGCGGCGAAGGCCGCCGCCCCCGCGTCCGCCGCGCCGAAGGCGGCCAAGGCCAAGGCGCCCCGGGGCGACGTCACCGCGCGCTCGAAGGCGACGCCCGCGGCGCCCGAGGGCGAGCGCTGCAGCGTCGAGAAGTGCGCGCAGCCCGTGCGCGCCAAGGGGCTCTGCCGCAAGCACTACATGGGCTGGCGCCGCGGCGCCGTCGGCGCCGGGCACCGCTACAAGGTCTGCAGCAAAGAAGGCTGCCGAAAGCCGCGCACGCACGGCGGGCTCTGCGACGAGCACGCCGGCAAGGCGGCGCCCGCCGCGGGGGCCGACGCCGGGGCGCCCCCGCCGGCCGCCGCCTAAGCGGGCGGATTCGCTTGCAGAAGATCGTCATCCGCGGTGGCGCGCGCCTCGAGGGCGAGGTGCGCGTCTCGGGGTCGAAGAACGCCGCGCTGCCCATCCTTGCCTCGTCGCTGCTCGCGTCGGGCCGCTCGATCTACAAGAACGTGCCCGCGCTGGGCGATGTGCGCACGATGGGGCGGCTTTTGCGACGCTTAGGTGCAACCTACGAGGAGAAGCCGGCCGGGACGGCTTACGTCGACACGACGACGATCAACGAGCACGAGGCGCCGTACGAGCTCGTCAAGACCATGCGCGCCTCCGTGCTCGTGCTCGGTCCGCTCGTGGCGCGCTACGGCCGCGCGCGCGTGTCGCTGCCGGGCGGCTGCGCGATCGGCGCGCGCCCCATCGACCAGCACCTCAAGGGCCTCGCGGCCATGGGGGCGCGCATCGAGCTCGAGCACGGCTACGTCAACGCGCGCGCGCGGCGGCTGCGCGGCGCGACCATCGTCTTCGACGTCGTCACCGTGACGGGCACCGAGAACCTCATGATGGCGGCCGCGCTCGCCAAGGGCCGCACGGCGCTCGAGAACGCCGCGCGCGAGCCCGAGGTGGAGGAGCTCGCGCGCGTGCTCAACAAGATGGGCGCGAAGATCCGCGGCGCGGGGACGTCGCTCATCACGATCGACGGCGTCGACGAGCTCGGGCCCGTCGAGCACAGCGTGATCCCCGACCGCATCGAGGCGGGCACGCTGCTCGTCGCGGGCGCCATCACGCGCGGCAACGTCCTTTTGCGCGACTGCCTGCCCGAGCACCTCGACGCCATCATCGCCAAGCTGCGCGCCGCGGGCGCCGAGGTCGCGGCCGACGGCGACGGCATCCGCGTGCGCGGCAAGGCCGACCTCAAGCCCACCGACATCTCGACGCAGCCGTTCCCGGGTTTCCCCACGGACATGCAGGCGCAGTTCATGGTGCTCATGACGCGCGCGCGCGGACAGTCCGTGCTTTCGGAGACGATCTTCGAGAACCGTTACATGCACGTTCCGGAGCTGCAGCGCATGGGCGCCGACATCGTCGTCGAGGGGCGCACGGCCATCGTGCGCGGTCCCACAAAGCTCGCCGGCACGACCGTCATGGCGACCGACCTGCGCGCGTCGGCGTCGCTCGTGCTCGCGGGCCTCATCGCCGAGGGTCGCACGGAGATCCTGCGCATCTATCACCTCGACCGCGGGTACGACAGGCTGGACCGCAAACTGCGCGCGCTCGGCGCCGACGTGCGGCGGGCCAAGGGAGGCGTTTAGAGTGAAGCGCAAAGGAGCATCGAGCGAGCGACTCCTCACCCTCGCCTTGCCGCGGGGGCGCATCCTCGACGAGGCGCTGCCGCTCTTCAAGCGCGCCGGCTTCGACCTCGGCGCCGTCGAGAAGTCGCGCGCGGGCCGGCGGCTCATCATTCCCATCGAGGAGCACGGGATGCGCGTGCTCATCGTGCGCGACACCGACGTGCCTTCCTACGTCGAGCACGGCGCGGCCGACCTCGGCGTCGCGGGCCGCGACGTCCTCGAGGAACAGGATCGCGATCTCTACGAACCGCTCGATCTCGGCATCGGGCGTTGTCGCATGGTCGTCGCCGAGCCCGAGGACCGGCCCGTCGACGAGAACGCTCACCTCCACCTGCGCTACGCCACGAAGTTCGCCGAGATCACCCGCCGCCACCTGCAGGCGCGCGGCACCGTCGCCGAGATCATCAAGCTCTATGGCTCGATCGAGATCGCGCCCCTCGTGGGCCTCGCCGATCGCATCGTCGACCTCGTGTCCTCGGGCGAGACGCTGCGCCAGCACCGCCTGCGCGAGGTCGAGACGATCCTCGACGTGAGCGCGCGGCTCTGCGTGGGCCGCGCCGCCGCCAAGCTGCACGCCGAGCGCATCGACGACCTCGTGGGCCGGCTGCGCGAGGCCGTGCGCGTCTCTTAACCCTCAGTCGCGAAGGGCGCCGCGCTCACATGCAGATCCCCATGTTCACGGGTGGGCCGACGTTGACGCACGTCTGCGTCGGATCCGGGCACACCATCGTCGGGCCCGGCTGACAGCTGCCGGCCTGACACGTGTCGGGATCGGTGCAGGCATTGCCATCGTTGCACGATGTGCCGTCGAGCGCGTCGGGGTTTGAGCAGGTACCGGTGCTGGAGTTGCAGGTGCCGGGGGTGTGGCACTGGTCGAGCGCGTGGCAGACGACGGCTGCGCCGCTCGTGCACGTGCCTGCCTGACAGGTGTCCGACGACGTGCAGGCATCGCCGTCGTTGCAGCTCGTGCCGTCGAGCGCGGCGGGGTTCGAGCACGCGCCCGTCACCGTGTCGCAGGTCCCCGCGACGTGGCACTGGTCGCTCGCCACGCACGTGACGGGGTTGCCGCCCGTGCAGATCCCGGACTGACATGTGTCGGTTTGCGTGCAGGCGTTCCCGTCGCTGCACGCCGCTCCGTCTGCCGCGGCGGGGTTCGTGCACACGCCCGTGCTCGTGTTGCACGTTCCTGCGACGTGGCACTGGTCGCTCGCCACGCACGTGACGGGGTTGCCGCCCGTGCAGATCCCGGACTGACATGTATCGG
>DATKFB010000024.1:0-4305 GCA_035544435.1 Polyangia bacterium | reverse complement strand
GGGCGGCGCCGCCGGGGCCGCGGGCGCGCCTGCAGACGCGGGCCCGCCCGTGAACTACTGCGATCGCACCCACTGGAAGGCCACCGCGAGCGCTTCGTACGCCATGGCGCCGGCGGGCCCGCCCATTCAGGGCATCGACGGAAACCTTACGACACGCTGGACCAGCGGTCGCCCTCAAGACGGGACCGACTATTACCAGGTCGACTTCGGAGGCACCGTCAAGCTCACCAAGATCACGCTCGACGACACGGGGGACAATTCCGCCGGTGATTTCCCCGCCGGATACCAGGTCTATGCCTCGACGGACGGAACGACCTTTAGCGGCACCGCGTTCGCCATGGGCAGCGGCACGATGAGCTCGACGGTGATCAGCTTCCCGCAACAGACCGTCAGGGCCGTCAAGATCAAGGAGATCGGCTCCAGGACGGGGATCTGGTGGTCCATCGGTGAGTTTCAGACGGTCTGTTCGCTCTAGGACCGAGCGGTGCGGTTGCGCTCCGTACGGCGACGTGCGATCGGATCGCCATGAGGATTCGCGCGCTGGTCGGCATCTGCATCCTGCAGGCGGCCATGCTCGCGCCCGCCGCGCGCGCCGAGGGTGCGCGCGAGCGCGGTCCCGAGCTGGCGTTGCGCCTCGGGCTCGCGCTGCCCGCCGGCAGCATCAACGACGGCAAACACCTGGACTCGTACGCGTCGAGCACCGTGCCCGTGATCCTCGAAGGCGGTTACCGCTTCGACGCCAACCTCTTCCTGGGCGCGCGTTTTCAGTACGCGTTCCCGCAGCTCAAGAACCCGAATGGCTCGTGCAGCGGCAACACCTCGTGTAGTGGCTCGATCGTCACACTGGGCGTCGAGGGCACGTACCGCTTCTTGCCGGAGCAGACGTTCGCGCCTTGGCTCGGCCTCGGGCTCGCCTACGAATGGGCGAGCGCCGAATACGACGCGCCCAACGGGGGCCTCGGCGCCACGAACAAAGGCTTCCAGGTGCTCGCGCACGGCGGTGGCGACGTGCGCGTGAGCAGCCAGCTCGTGCTCGGTCCGTTCGTCGAGGCAGCGTTCGGGCGCTACGAGAGCACGGACGGGTGGCTGCGCCTCGGCAACGCGACGACCTCGTCGAGCGTCGACATCACGAACACGGATTGGCACACCTGGATCACCTTCGGGGTGCGCGGCGCGTTCGGATTCTGAACGCCGTTACCTGCGCCTCCCTGTCACCGACCGGGAACCCTGCACGCCGTCTTCGCGCGCGAGCGGCGCGGGGTGCGTTGGTGCCCGAATTGCTTCCTCTCTCAAGGGGAGGCCGTCTATGAAAAAACTGCTTTTTGCGCTCGGCGCCGTGATGGCGCTCACTCTCTGCGCTTCGCGCGCGGATGCCAAGATCGTCGCCGTCTATGCAACCGGCCAAGGCGGCGTGCAGAACACAGGCAACACCGATCCGGGAATCGGCTTCGAGCTCGGCGCCCGCCTGCTCATCCTCGATGGCTACGTCGACTACATGAGCTTCGGCGGCGGCGAGTCGGTCTCGCGCGCCATCTTGGGTCTGCGCGGGGGGCTCGGAGCGAAGAACTTCCGCCTCGTTCTGCGCGGCGGGCTGGGCGGCATCCGTGAGCAGAACGGCGCGCTCACCCACCCGCTCTCAGGCCCGGACCGCACGGGCGCCGTCGCGCGCGCGGGCGTCGATCTCGAGGGGCGGATCAACCCGCTCTTCTGGCTCGGCTTCGGCGTCGACGGCGAGTCTTACGTCTTCCCCAACAACAGCCAAGGATTCGTCACAACCGGCTCGGACGTGTTCGCCTCGCTCAAGCTTATCTTCGAGCTCGGGATCTAGGGAAGCTCCTCTGGCGCCCTACTTCTGGATTACGCGCAGGAGGCGCTTGATCGGGTCGTAGAAGCGATCGACGACGCGCTCCTTGAGCGGGATGATGGCGTTGTCGGTGATCGTGATGCCCTCCGGGCAAACCTTCGTGCAGCACTTCGTGATGTTGCAATAGCCGATGCCGTGGGCCTTCTTGAGGTCCTCGGTTCGGTCCTCCGTATCGAGCGGGTGCATCTCGAGCGCCGCGACATAAGTGACGAAGCGCGGCCCGATGAACTCGTCGTGCTTGTGGTGATCGCGCAGCACGTGGCAGACGTCCTGGCACAGGAAGCACTCGATGCACTTGCGGAACTCCTGGACGCGCTCGATGTCCTCCTGCTGCATCCTCCACGTGCCGTCGGGCGCGTCGGGCGCGCGCGGCTTGAACTTCTTGATCTCCTTCTTGACGCGAAAGTTCCACGAGACGTCGGTCACGAGATCTCGGACCGACGGGAACGTATGCATCGGCGCGACCGTGATCGGCTGCGTCATGTCGAGCGTCGACATGCGCGTCATGCACATGAGCTTGGGCATGCCGTTCACCTCGGCCGAGCACGAGCCGCACTTGCCCGCCTTGCAGTTCCAGCGCACCGCGAGGTCGTTGGCCTGCTCGGCCTGAATCTGGTGCACGACATCGAGGACCACCATGCCCTCGCCCACCTCGGCCTTGTAGTCCTTGAACGTCCCCTGCCCCTTCTCACCGCGCCAGATGCTGAACGTCGCGGTCGACATTTATTTGTTCTCCATTACTTGTTCTCTTCGACGACCTGCTTGAGATCGTCGCGCATGTTGGTGATGGGCTCCCGGCGGAGCTTCGGTCGCCCATCCGAGCCTTTTGACACGACCAGGTTGAACTTCGCGTACGCCGGATCCTTGTCGGGAAAGTCGTCGCGGAAGTGACCGCCGCGGCTCTCCTTGCGCTCGAGGGCGCTGACCGCGATGGCCTCCGAGCAGACGAGCAGGTTGTGCAGGTCGAGCGCCGTGTGCCAGCCCGGGTTGTACTCGCGGTTCCCGATGACGCCCACGCTGGCGGCCCTCTTCTTGAGGAGCTCGATGTCCTCGAGCGCCTTCTTCATCTCCGACTCGACGCGCACGATGCCGACATTGGCCTGCATGGTGTCCTGGAGCGCGTACTGGATCTTGTACGGCCCCTCCGGGTCCCCGCCCCCGGCGGCGCCGCGCTCGAACGGCGCCAGCGCCGCGCGCGAGGCCTCGTCGACCTCGGCCGGGTTGATCGTCGCGGCGCCCTGCTCCTTGGCGAACTTGGCGGCGTACTCGCCGGCGCGCTTGCCGAAGACGACCAGGTCCGAGAGCGAGTTTCCCCCCAAACGATTGGCGCCGTGCAACCCGGCCGCGCACTCTCCCGCCGCAAACAAACCCGGCACGTTCGTCATCTGCGTGTCGCCGTCGACGCGGATGCCGCCCATGATGTAGTGGGTCGTGGGGCCGACCTCCATGGGCACTGCCGTGATGTCGATGTCGGCGAGCTGCTTGAACTGGTGGTACATGCTGGGCAGCTTCCTCTTGATGTGCTCGGCGCCACTCGGGATGCGCGACTTGATCCAGGCGATGTCGAGGAACACGCCGCCGTGCGGGCTGCCGCGGCCGGCCTTGACCTCGATGTTGATCTTGCGCGCGACGTGATCGCGCGTGAGCAGCTCGGGCGGGCGCCGCGCGTTCTTGTCGCCCTGCGTGTACTTCCAGCCCTCTTCCTCGCTGTCGGCGGTCTGGGCTTTGTAGTTCTCGGGGATGTCGTCGAACATGAAGCGACGGCCGTCCTTGTTGCGCAGCACGCCGCCCTCGCCGCGCACCCCCTCCGTGACGAGGATGCCCTTGACGCTCGGCGGCCACACCATGCCCGTCGGGTGGAACTGGACGAACTCCATGTCCTGCAGCTCCGCGCCCGCCTCGTAGGCGAGCGCCTGCCCGTCGCCCGTGTACTCCCAGCTGTTGCTCGTGATCTTGAAGGCGCGTCCCACTCCGCCCGTCGCGAACACGATGGCCTTGGCCTTGAACACGCGCAGGTAGCCGCGCTCGCGATCGTAGCCGAGCGCGCCCGCGACGCGCACGCCGTCCTTGAGCAGGCGCGTGACGGCGCACTCCATGTAGACGTGGATGCCCTGGTGAATCCCGTGATCCTGCAGCGTGCGGATCATCTCGAGCCCCGTGCGGTCGCCCACGTGCGCGAGGCGGGGGTAGCGGTGCCCGCCGAAGTTGCGCTGCAGGATGCGGCCGTCCTTCGTGCGGTCGAAGACGGCGCCCCACGCCTCGAGCTCGCGCACGCGATCGGGGGCCTCCTTCGCGTGTAGCTCGGCCATGCGCCAGTTGTTGAGGTATTGGCCGCCGCGCATCGTGTCGGCGAAGTGCACCTTCCAGTTGTCGCGATCGTCGACGTTGGCCATGGCGGCCGCCATGCCGCCCTCGGCCATGACGGTGTGCGCCTTGCCGAG
>DATKFB010000023.1:0-2888 GCA_035544435.1 Polyangia bacterium | reverse complement strand
TTGCCCGCCGGTGGCCGGCCATCGGGAGGTTTGGAACCCTCCCAGGGTTCCAAATACGATGAAGGTACATTTGATCGGCATTTGCGGCACGGGGATGGGCTCCCTCGCCGGGTTGCTCAAGGCGGCGGGGCACGACGTGCGCGGGTCCGACGAGCACGTGTACCCGCCGATGTCGACGCAGCTCGCGGAGCTCGGCGTTCCGACCTTCGAAGGCTTCCGCGCGGCGAACCTCGATTGGGGGCCTGAGTGCGTCGTCGTGGGGAATGTCTGCCGCAAGGACCACGTCGAGGTGCTCGCCGCCACCGAACGCAAGATCCCGCTCGAGTCGTTTCCGTCGTTGTTCGGAAAGCTCTTTCTCGAGGGCAAGCACTCGGTCGTCGTGGCCGGGACGCACGGCAAGACTACGACCTCGTCGATCCTCGCGCACGTCTTGACCGACGCGGGGCGCGACCCGTCCTTCTTGATCGGCGGCGTGCCGCTGAACTTCCGCCAGTCCTGGCGGCTCGGACAGGGCGCCGAGTTCGTCGTCGAGGGCGACGAGTACGACACGGCCTTCTTCGACAAGGGCTCGAAGTTCCTGCACTACCGCCCGCGCACGGCGCTGCTGACGTCGGTCGAGTTCGACCACGCCGACATCTTCCGCGACGAGGAGGCCGTCAAGGCGACCTTCCGCAAGTTCGTGGCCCTCATCCCCGAGGACGGCTTGCTGCTCGCGTGCGCGGCGTCCCCGGACGCGGTCGAGGTCGCGCGGGCGGCGCGGTGCCAGGTCATGACGTACGGGCGGCCCGGCTCGGGCGCCGACTGGACGTTCGAGGTCTCGCGGCGCGCCCTCGGCGGGCGCGTCACGATGGACGTCGCACGGCGGGGTGAGCGCATCGTGACCGTCGAGACGAGCCTCCCCGGCATCTACAACCTCGAGAACCTCGTGGGCGTCATCGCCGTCGCGGCGAGCTTGAACGTCGACATGCCGTCGATCGCACGCGCGACGCGCCGGTTCCTGGGCGTGCGTCGGCGGCAGGAGGTGCGCGGCGTCGCCCAGGGCGTGACCGTCATCGACGACTTCGCGCACCACCCGACGGCCATCCGCGAGACGATCCTTGCGCTCAAGGGCCGCCACGGGCCGGGCAAGCTCATCGCCGCTTTCGAGCCGCGCTCGGCGACGAGCCGTCGCAACGTGTTCCAGGCCGACTTCGCCGACGCGCTCTCCGTCGCCGACGAGGTCGTGCTCGCGCCGCTCTACGCGCCCGAGAAGGTGCCCGAGGGCGAGCGGCTCGACGTCGAGCGCCTCGCGGCCGACCTGCGGCGCGTGGACGTGCCCGCGCGCCTCGTGCCGACGGTCGAGGCCACGGTGGCCCACATCGCCGATCGCGCCTCGCCGGGCGACACCGTGCTCGTCATGTCGTCGGGCGACTATGGCGGCCTGCACGAGAAGCTCCTGGCCCGTCTGGGCGACGCCGTGATGCCGGCGCGCGCCGAGCACAAGGTCAAGATCGCGCACCTGCTCGATCGCGTGGGCATCCTCCACCCCGTGCTCGACCAGTTCTGGATGAGCTACCTCGTCATCCCGGGCGAGACGCCGGACGCGCCGCTCGTCGGGTGTGTCGCTGTCGAGAACGTGGGCGACGTGGCGCTCCTGCGCATGCTGGCCGTGGCGCCCGAGCGGCGCGGCGAAGGCTTGGGCTTCGTCCTCGTAGAGGCGGCGACCGATCGGGCTCGGGCGCAGGGCGTGCGGCAGCTCTACCTCGTGACGGACGGCGCGCAGGGCTACTTCGGCGAGAAGTTGGGCTTCGCGACCGTCGATCGCAAGGACGTCGATCCCGGCATCGCGCAGACGGCCGAGTATATGTTGGCCCGCTCGAAGGCCGCGACCTGGATGCGCAAGGATCTGTGACGCAGTGACGAATTCCGATGATCCGCCGGCAGAAACGCTGCGCGTGCCCCTCGCTGAGACGCTTCGCGTGGCCCAGTTGGTCGCGCGCGAAGCGGGTCGCATCCTGCTCGAGGGCTGGGGGACGCGTCCGAGCGTCGGCTTCAAGTCCGAGGACATCAACCTCGTGACGGAGTACGACAAGCGCTCGGAGGCGCTCATCGTCGAGCGCCTCGCGCGCGCTTTTCCGGCTGACCGCATCGTCGCCGAGGAGGGCACGACGGTGACTGGCACGGCGGCGGGCGAGGCGCGCTCCGGTGGGCGGATCTGGTACGTCGATCCGCTCGACGGCACGACCAACTTCGCGCACGGGCTCCCGCTCTTCTCGGTCTCGCTCGGCCTGTGGGTGGACGGGCGCGCCGTGCTCGGCGTCGTCGAGGCGCCGGCCCTCGGCTGGACCTTCGCGGGCACGACCAAGGCGGGCGGCTCGCCCGGCGGCTCGACGTTCAACGGCAAGCCAATCTCGCCGTCGACGACGGACCGCTTGGGCAGCGCCTTGCTCGTCACGGGGTTCCCGTACGAGCGCAACCCCGTGCAGAACAACCTCGCCGAGTGGACGGCCTTCACGGCGGCGGCGCAGGGCACCCGCCGCCTGGGTTCGGCGGCGCTCGACCTCTGCTTCGTCGCCTGCGGGTGGCTCGACGGCTACTGGGAGCGCGCGCTGCACCCGTGGGACCTCGTGGCGGGCGCCGCCATCGTCGAGGGCGCGGGCGGGCGCGCCACCGAGCTCGACGGCTCGCCGTTCATCGGCACGACGGGCCGCGTGCTGGCGAGCAACGGCCACATCCATGACCAGATGATCCGCATCCTCCAGGGGGTCGCGCGCCGGTCGAACGCGCCCTGGCCGTAGGGGCGCGGGAGGCATCGGCGTGTCCGTCGTGCCCGGATCGATGGCGCCCGTGGCCGCCGCCGTCATCGCGGGCGGCGCGGCGACGCGCCTCGGCGGCCTGTCGAAGTCATC